>NZ_JAKVCI010000019.1:0-34434 GCF_022447305.1 Prochlorococcus sp. ALOHA_ZT_50
AGAAGACAAGTATGGATCAAAAGCGATAATAAAAACCTAGCATGGGCAGAAAGTTGGTGGAATGCAGATCAAGTAAATGAAAATTTAAAAGCCAAAGAAGAACCAATTTGGAAGAATTTGACACAAGACAGATCAGAATTGTTTAGAGAAGTTGATCGAATTTCACTTGTTAATTCAAATTGGTTAGAGGATCAATTTTGTTTTAAAGGTCCATTCTGGTCAAGAAATTATAGATTTTTTCGAGACAAAAAGCCCTTAACAATTATTAGAGAAGTATTCAATCCACATTTAGAAAGTTTATTAGGCTATTCAGGAATTAAAGAATTTACGAAACTATACTCTTCTTCTTCTTGATCTGGGAAGATTTCTTGATTTTGATTGAACTTGTTGGTTTGATTGATCTCTCGAAGTATTATTCTCTTTTTCTGAAGCTCTTTGCCATCTTTCAACTTTGAAATCCATTTCATCTGGCCAATCTTCGTCCTTACTCTCTTTCACATAAGGTAATTTTTTTTGCTCAGTTGTCTGTAAATTTTTTGGTTGCCTTAAAGATATTGCTTCTAAAGGTCTTTTTGAGTGCTGTTTAGCAGATTCATAAGAATTTGATTCTCTGGAAAATGTCTTAATATCGCTGTTATCATCGTAAAAATTCTCATCATTCCAATCATCATTATCTTCATCAAAAAATAAATCCACTTTTTCAGATACCCATCTTCCTACTTTTTTAACACTCTTACTTGTTATTCCTTGAAAATCTGAGTTCCTTCTTTTTCCTGGCCTAGCACCAGATACTCCATCAACAAATTGTCTTCCAGTTTCGAAAATTTTATCAACCTGTTTATCAACAATATTTTTATCAAAACTATTTCTAAGATTTCTAATTCTCCTTGAATCCATAAATTATTATGCTTTTTAAAATATAAATTACATTAAAAAAATAAATAATTCCAAATATAGAAACAAAAACACATCTTATATTTTTAATCAAACAAAATTAAACACTTTTTATTCCATGATCCATTAAAGAAATTTACACAACATTTTTTACAGGCAATATTCTTTATCCTTTTCCTGTAGAAAAATTTCTCACCACAATTTTGGCAAGTTCCTATGTATTTTAATTCTCTCCTTTCAATAGGAAATGAGTGCCTCACAGAAATTTGAAAATTCTTCTCTTTCTCATTAATTTCATTCATCTTTTCTAAGAAATTTGGACCATGTATCTCATTTTTTTTTAATATCCTATCTACCCATGCATGAATCATTTCATGACATAAAGTACTGTTTATTTCACTAGTAGATAATTTACTCAAAATAGGTTTCGATAAGATAATTTCAGAATCTACAAGACCATTAATTCGTTTTCTTTTATAAAAACCAGCAGTAGTTTTTAATCTATTATCACTCCATCTAACTTTTACTAAAGGTTGATTATTAACCGCTAGAGAATTTTCAAAATATTGGCTATTAAATTTATGAAATAAAGGTAAAAGAGGAATTACAGGCATTATGGATTAAAATTAGTATTATTTTGACAAAAAAAGCCATCAAAAACGATTTCTTTTCTTAAAGTAATAAAAAACTCAAATCAACATGGATGCAACACTAGTTAAAGATATCGGAATTAAAGCATTATTAGTTGGCGGAGCTGTACTAGTTTCTTTTTGGACTTTTAATGCAGTCAAATTAGTTATAAGCGCCAGAGGAATTAATCCATTAGTAAGAAAGTTTTTTGATCAAATAGCTGCTGGCAGAATTGATGCAGCGTATGGTTTAACTACAAAAACTTATAAAACTCATGTGAAGCGCCAAGACTTTCTTAAATTTTTAGCTAGTTTAAACCTCAATAAATACAGAAATTTAAAATCAGGAAGACCTAGAGTCCAAGAAGATCAAATCATAATAACTTTGAATTTAAAATCAGAAGATAAACAAGATGAGCTCCCATTAGATTTTACTTTCGCAAAAACTGACAATGATTGGAAAATAGACAGAATAGCAAAAGTGAATTAATAATTTCTTGTGAGGCAAAAAGAATTGTTTAAAGAAGAGATAATACATCAATTAGAATTACACCCAAGTAGATTAGATAAAGAAAAAATCATCTCAGAAGCAATGGAACAAGGTCTAGATGATTTTTTTGAAGGAATCCGTATGGCACTTGATCCATTGGTAACTTTTGGTGTAAAAATTGTTCCTGAAAAAGAGAATGAAAAAAGTCAAAATTTTTTATGGAAAGATTTTAGGGAATTAGCAAATAAGCTTATTCAAAGAGAACTTACTGGTCACGCTGCTCGCGATGCAATTATTACGGCTATGGAATCTGCCAAAAAAGAAGAGTGGAATGGATTTTATAGACGAGTTTTAATTAAAGATCTTAGATGTGGTGTATCTGAAAAAACAATCAACAAGATAGCCAAGAAATTTCCCAAATATGCGATTCCTATTTTTTCTTGTCCTTTAGCTCATGACAGTGCAAATCATGAAAAAAAAATGATAGGAAAAAAGCAAATTGAAATCAAATTAGATGGTGTACGCGTCTTAACTATTATTAGACAAAATAAAGTAGAAATGTTTTCTCGTAATGGGAAACAATTCCATAATTTTGGTCATATTATCTCAGAAATAGAAAACGTCTTAAAAGAAGATCCTGCACCTCATGACTTAGTCCTAGATGGTGAAGTAATGAGCGCTAACTTTCAGGATTTAATGAAACAGGTTCATAGAAAAGATGGCAAACAAACAAAAGACGCAGTTCTACACCTATTTGACTTATGTCCCCTTGAAAACTTCCAAAAAGGGAGATGGAACACTAGTCAAACAGCAAGAAGTTTATTAGTAAAAGAATGGGTAGCAAAACATTCTATGCTTCTAAGACATGTAAAAACACTTGAATGGGAAAATGTAGATCTCGACACCATTGAGGGACAAAAAAGATTTGTAGAGCTGAATAAAGCTGCCGTGGAAGGTGGATATGAAGGAGTAATGATTAAAGATCCTGATGCTATGTATGAATGTAAAAGAACACACAGTTGGTTAAAAGCAAAACCTTTCATTGAAGTCACTTTAAAAGTTGTATCGGTTGAGGAAGGCACAGGTCGCAATAAAGGTAGACTAGGAGCTGTCCTAGTAGAAGGGGAAGATGATGGGCATGAATACAGTCTTAGTTGTGGAAGCGGATTTAGTGATATCCAACGTGAAGAATATTGGTCAAAACGGAATCAACTTATTGGTCAACTTGTAGAAATCAGAGCTGATGCTAAAACTAAATCCAAGGATGCGGTGGCTTTTAGTCTTAGGTTTCCTAGATTCAAATGCTTTAGAGGATTTAAAGCTGGAGAAAAAGTTTAAATTTTAAAAAATAATACTCAACAAAGTAGTCAATGAAAAATGTGGTTTTTAAGTAAAAAAACTAAAAATCTTGGCTATAAAATGTAAGAATAATTATCAGGACTTTTTGAGAGACTTATGACGAAGAAAACAGTTTTCAACTTCATAAAAACACCTTGTGGACAGGCAAAATATATCGAATTAGAAGCCAACAAAACTTTACTAGGTAAATTTAGGCTTTTGTGGTTTATCTTAATTGCATCTATTAGAGATTGGAATATTAAAGAGTAAATTCTTAGGATTTTTCAAAATATTCTCTGGAGTATTTAGCTGAGAAATATACAACTAAAAAAGTTGAAATAATTCCAATGCTAGTAATATATAAATTATTTGGTGATTGCACATTTTTTAACTCCTGAATACTTTTTGCCAAACTACCTATTGAGCAATAAAGAAAAGTTCCTGGAATTATTCCAAGAAGACCAAGAGCGAAATCTCTAAATTTAACATTATTCAAACCATAAAAATAATTAAGAATACTGAAGGGAAATATCGGCGATAATCTCGCTAAAAAAATTAATTTAAGTCCGCCTTTTTCTACTACTTTTTCCATGACACTTAATTTTGGATAACGGCTAAAAAGATTTTTTAGCTTTTTTGCAAAAAAACTTTTTGATACAAAAAAAGCAACTGATGCTCCTATGGAAGCGGAAATGAAAACGATAATTGATCCTAAATATGAGCCATATAAAAAACCTGATAATAAAGATAACCAAGAAGCTGGAAGTATTAATAAAACAATTAAAATATAAATACAAACAAACGAAAAGATCCCAATTCCAGTATTAAAAAAAAAAGACAAATTATAAATATTTTCAAGAAATATATTCATTCTCAATTCAAAAGTTCGAGTTTTTTAGTAATTCTTTCCTTTTGTACCGAACCCTCATTTAATTTAAATCTGCATTCATCAACAATATCTTTTGGAGCCTTATCAACGAAATTTTTATTAGATAATCTCTTATTTAAATTTTCTAATTCAATAGTCACCTTTTTTAAATCCTTGGTTAACCTTTCCTTTAATGCATCTATATTTACAAAATCCTGAAAAGGTAAGTAAACCTCTAAATCACTAATTATCCCAGAAAAAGATTTAGCAAACTCTTTTTTATCAACAGCATTAGTTTTAAAAATAAATACTTCAGAAGATTTAGTTAAGGTTTGAATATCATCAACTAAAGTTTTTAAAAAATCAATCAATTCATCATTGTCTGAAATTAAATATACAGGACCTTTTTCTGATGGCTTAAGACCTAATTCAGCTCTCAAATTTCTAATCAGCCTAATAATTTCAAAGAGTTGCTGAAAGGAATTATCAAGCTTATTATCAACAAATTTATTTTCGTGAATTGGCCATTTTTGAAGAGATAATAATGCATTATCTGGTTTTAGTTGCAGCACATGCCAAAGTTCCTCAGTAATGTGCGGCATAAAAGGATGAATCATTACCAAAATATCATTGAGCACTTTTATTAAAACTTTTTCAGATATTTGTCTATTTTTAGTCTCTTTATTATTAAACCTTTGTTTAGCAAATTCTACATACCAGTCACAAAAATCATTCCACGTAAATTCATATAGAAGTTTCGCAGATTCTCCCAATTTATATTCTTTCAACAAAGCAGCGACTTTTATATTTACCTGATTCAATTTCGATAAAATCCACTTATCACATAACTCTAAAGAAGTTTCATCACTCTCATTAAGCGAATAATTATTATTAGAAGTTTTATTAATTAACACAAATTTAGTTGCATTCCATAATTTATTCGCAAAATTTCTTGAAGCTTCAACAGTTGAAGACGTATCTTTTTTCCTATCAAAATCAAGCCGGATATCTTGTCCAGCGCCTGCAACTTCTCGAATTAAAGCAAATCGTAGAGCATCAGAACCATATTTATCAATTAATAGTATTGGATCAATACCATTACCTGAACTTTTACTCATTTTTTTATTGTTTTCATCTCGAACTAGACCATGAATATAAACATCCTTAAAAGGAATATTATTTGTAAAAGTATTCCCCATCATTGTCATTCTTGCCACCCAGAAGAAAATAATATCGAAACCAGTAACAAGAACACTATTTGGATACCATTTTTTAAAATCCGGATCATTTGTATTTGGCCAACCAAGGGTTGAGAAAGGCCATAAACCACTTGAAAACCATGTATCCAAAACATCTTTATCACGAACCAATTTAATATTTAATCCAAATTTTTTATTAGCTTCGATTAAGGCATCCTCTTCATTTCTTGCAACGATATATGGAGTATTTTGTTCTATTGAGTCTTGAGATTCATCTAAAACATACCAGGCTGGTATTTGGTGCCCCCACCACAATTGCCGACTGATACACCAATCATTAATATTCTCTAACCAATCCTTATAAACTTTCTCCCAGCGTGGAGGAATAAACGATGGTTTTTTAGAATCAATTTCATTAAGACATCCTTGTGATATATCATCCATTTTCAAAAACCATTGTGTTGACAATAAAGGTTCAATTGGCACCTTACCTCTATCAGAAAAAGGAACAGTATGTTTATAATCCTCTATCTTTGTCAAAAGGCCTAAGTTATCCAATTCTTTGATAATTTTCTTTCTAGCCTCATATCTATCTAAATTTTGAAAAATACCTGCATTAATATTTAAAGTTCCATCTTTGTTCATTACATTAATCTGTTTTAAATTATGCCTTTTTCCTATTGCAAAATCATTTGGATCATGGGCTGGAGTAACCTTCACACAACCCGTACCAAAATCTTTATCAACATGTGAATCAGCGATAATAGGTATTTCTCTATCAACGAAAGGGACTTTTACTTTGACACCAATAAATTCTTTATATCTATCATCATCAGGATTAACTGCCACAGCAGTATCACCCAAAAGAGTTTCTGGTCTTGTTGTTGCAACTTCTAAGTACTTATCTAACTGTTCACCACTTTCAGAAATTAAAGGGTATTTAAAATGCCATAAATGACCATTTACTTCTTGCATTTCAACTTCAAGATCACTTACGGCAGATTGAGATTCAGGGCACCAATTAACCAAATATTCGCCTCTATAAATTAAATTCTTTTTATAGAGAATATTAAAAGCCTCAATAACTGCTTCATTTAATTTTTGATCAAGAGTAAATCTTTCTCTAGTCCAGTCAACTGAATATCCTATCCTTTTTAATTGAGAAACTATTCTTCCACCACTTTGTTCTTTCCAGTTCCATGCTCTTTTAAGAAATTCATCTCTTCCAATATCCTCGCTTGTTTTGCCTTCACTTTTTAATTGTTTTTCGAGAATAGTTTGAACAGCTATTGAAGCATGATCAGTTCCCGGTAAACACAAAACATTCTTACCTAAAAGTCTTTGAAAACGTACTACAACATCTATCAAAGCCGTATTAAATGCATGCCCCATATGCAAAGATCCAGTTACATTTGGTGGCGGAATAACAACACAAAAAGGCTCCCCATCATCCTCAGGGTTAGGACTAAACGCCTTTAGACTTTCCCATTTTTCTTGCCACTTTTTCTCTACTTCAAAAGGTGAATAATTCTCTAAAGATAATTGATCATTCATCTCTGTCATGTGCAAATTTTATTTCAATAAACTTTTTGTTTATTTTATCTTGAGAGCAGCCAATTAATGAAAATAATATTAGTTTGCAAAAAAAGACACATCCATTCTACAAAAGTTTGAAGCCAGAACCACAGGAACAACGTTTTGCATTTTTTGGTGTTGAAATAAGAAATCCACCACCGCTCAAATCACCGTAATAATCTAATTTTAAATCTTTCAGTAAATTAAACTTTTTTACATCCGCGTATAAAGTTACTCCTTCAGTTCTTGAAATAGGGGATCCATTACATGTACCTGGCCTTAATTTAATATGCATCCATCCTTCGGAACAATTTTTATCCTCTACCAAATCAATCGACATTTCTCCTGGAGAACCTCCAAAAGAAGCTTGCCTAGATAGTTCTGAAGCAGCGCTTTGACTGATTGAAAGATTGACGATCTCAGTCATTAGAAAAATAATAAATGGGCGATCCAGGGTTCGAACCAGGGACATCCTGCTTGTAAGGCAGGCGCTCTACCGCTGAGCTAATCGCCCTTATAATAAATCATTCTAATAGATGAAGTTGAAAAATTTATACTAAGTATTTAAATATTTCATGATTGAGGCAAAATTTAATTAATAAAATATATCCTATGTCCTCAAACAATAGATATAAATTGGAAAACAATTCCGATTTAGAGACTATAAATAGTTTTAAAATCTTAATATCTAATATCAAAGCATTAAAAGATAAAACTTGGGGCTGCCCATGGCAGAAAATACAGTCTCATGTATCGTTGATCCCATTTTTGTATGAAGAAAGTAATGAATTTATAGATGCGATATATGAAAAAAATGCAGATAACATATGTGAGGAGTTAGGAGATCTTTTATTACAAGTAATGCTTCATGCTGAAATCGGTTACGAAGAAAAAGAATTTGCACTAAATGATGTTATAAAAAATCTAAACAAGAAAATTATTAATAGACATCCATATATTTTTAACAAAAAAGAAAAAGTATCATTAAAAAAATCACAACAGATTTGGGTAAATATAAAAAATTTAGAAAAAGAAGCACCTCATATGAAATCTTCAATTAGTAGAAATTTAAATTTGAAAATTAAAAATTTACCGCCAACGGTTGGAACAGATAAAATCACAAATGTTGTTAAAGAACATGGTTTCAAGTGGGAAAGTACTGATGAGATTTTTAAAAAGTTAGAAGAAGAGATTAATGAATTAAAGGAAGCAATTAAAAGTAAAAATGATTCAGAGATAAAAAATGAATTTGGGGATATTTACTTTACCCTTCTTAATCTCTCAAACTTTTTAAAGATCAATCCTGAATCAGCTCTTCAAAAAACTAATATAAAATTTTTAGACAGATTTTCAATCGTCGAAGAGCATGCAGGAGATAATATTAAAAAACAAACTCCTAAAGACTTTCAACGGCTTTGGCAAATAGCCAAACAAAAACTGGCGGGAAAAATTCCTAAAAGCAAATGACAAATATTACAACATGGATAGATGAATATCATAAAGGCTCAAGATTCGGCCTAAATGGGAAAATTCTAATTAAAAAAACCTCAAAATATCAAGAAATTATTGTTATTGAAAATGAATATTATGGTAAAGCTTTAATGTTAGATGGTTGCTGGATGACATCATTAAAAGACGAGAAATATTATCATGAGTGTCTTGTGCATCCTGCATTAAGTAGCATTGACGAAAAATCTAATGTACTAATTATTGGCGGTGGTGACGGTGGTACTGTAAGAGAATGCGTTAAATATTCTCAAATATCAAAAATTGATCTAGTAGAAATTGATGAGGAGGTAATCAAAATATCTAAAAAATTTCTAAAAGAAATTGGAGGCGAAGCATGGAATGACAAAAGATTAGAAATACATGTTGATGATGGTGTTAAATGGGTAAAAAAAACAAGAGATAATTTTTACGACGTTATATTTATAGATTGTTCAGATCCCTCAGAATTTTCAAATTTATTATTTTCAGATTCTTTTTATAAAGAATGTAAAAGAATACTTACACCAAAGGGGATATTAGCAACGCAAAGCGAATCTCCTGAATCCTTCAAAAATATTCACATAAATATTTTGAAAACCCTAAAAAATATATTTAAAGTTTCTGAAACTATGTATTCCTTTGTGCCTATATATCCAAGCGGGATTTGGAGTTGGACATTCGCTTCTTCAGAAGATCTAAATTTATCAAAGCAAAATTATGATGAAGTCCTAAAAATAGAAAAAGGATGTGAAATTTGGAATTTAAATTTTCAAAATGCAGCATTCAAAATGATGCCAAATAAAATTGTAAAAGAACTAGATTCATAAGATGACAAAAAATTTATTTGATAACGAAAATGCAATTTATATGGGAGCAAAAAGAAGTCCTGAGAATTGCTCAATTGGTATATTTGGAGTTAATTATGACGGGACATGTTCGTTTAAACCAGGAGCAAGATTTGGTCCAGAAGCAATAAGACAAGTCAGTTCTTGTTTAGAAACATATTGTCCAAAAATAAAAAAAGACTTAGAGGATATTATGTATGTTGATTTTGGATCAATACTAATTGATAAAAATGACTCAAAGTCCGTTATTGAATCGGTTAAATCAGCAACAAATTATTTAATTAGTAAACGCCTTAGTCCTATTATGCTTGGAGGCGAACACTCTATTACAAGAGGTGCTATTGAAGCATTAGTAAAAAAATATCCAGATTTGATATTGGTTCAACTTGATGCTCATGCAGATTTAAGAGAATCATATATAGGAAATGAACATAGTCATGCTTGTACTATGAAAAGATGCTTAGAAGTGCTACCTGAAAAGAAAATTTTGCAAGTAGGAATTAGAAGTGGGACTAAGGAAGAATTTGAAATTATGCATAACAACAACCAATTAGTTAACTTTTGTCCAGGCGGAAATGCACATGAGTTAAAACAAGCTCTTCTACCATACGCTAAGTCTCCAATCTATTTAACAATAGATTTAGATTGGTTTGATCCCAGTTTATTAGCAGGGACGGGCACTCCAGAACCGGGAGGATTTTTTTGGAATGATTTTGAAGAAATACTGAAAACTTTAAAAGACTTTAGAATTGTGGCTTCAGATATTGTGGAATTATCTCCAGAAATTGATAAAAGCGGAGTAAGTAGCATAGTTGCAGCCAAAGTACTTAGAAGCTTAATTTTGTCATTAGAAAATATGCAATAAAAAATTTCTAAACTACAGTGTAAAAATACTAAATACAAACTAAATATTTCATGGATTTGCTAAAAAGTCCTCTTTATTCAAAATATGTTGAATCCAATGCAAAATTAGTGGATTTTGCAGGTTGGGAAATGCCCATATCATTTTCAGGATTAATTAAAGAGCATGAATCAGTTAGATCTTCAGCAGGATTATTTGATATTTCTCACATGGGTGTGATTTCTATCAAGGGAATCAATCCAAAGGATTATATTCAAAAACTTTTTCCTACTAATTTATACTCCTTTTCTGAAGGTCAGGGGCTTTATACAGTAATGCTCAATGATAAAGGAGGAATAATAGATGACTTAATAATTTATGACCTTGGTATACAAGAAAATGACATATCAGAATTATTGTTAATAGTTAATGCAAGTAGATATGAAGAAGATTTTCAGTGGATAAAAAATAATTTAAATATGTCTGAAATTTCGATAACAAACTTTAAAAAAGACAAAGTACTTTTAGCACTACAGGGAAAAAACTCATTCGATTTATTTGAAGAATGGATTGAATCTTCGATCTCACATATCCCTAACTTTGGATGCGAATATAAAATTTTTGAACATATTTCGCCTAAAGAAAAAATTTTCTTTTCAAAGACAGGATATACAGGGGAAAATGGTCTAGAAATACTTTTATCTAAAAAAGCAGCAATTAATTTATGGGATTTCTCAATTTCCAAAAATGTTGCACCTTGTGGTTTAGGAGCTAGAGATACTCTTAGACTTGAAGCAGGCATGCATCTTTATGGTCAAGACATAAATGAAGAAACTTCTCCATATGAAGCAGGGTTAGGCTGGCTAGTACATCTAGAAAATAATCACGAATTCTTTGGAAGAAGATTTCTTGAAGAGCAGTCAAGATTAGGTATTCAAAAAAAGTTAGTTGGTCTCTCTATAGAAGGTAAAGCAATAGGAAGAAAAGGTTGCGCAGTTCTTAAAGGTGAAGAAAATATTGGGACTATCACAAGCGGCAGTTGGTCTCCAACTAAACAACAAGCTATAGCTTTTGCATACATCAATACTTCGCATGCCTTAATAAATAATGAAGTTCAAATATTAATAAGAGGCAAAAAATTCAAAGGGGTAATAACAAAAAGAGCGTTTTATAAAAAAAATTATTAACTAAATTTACCCTTAAAGAATTATTATAAGTTATTGATAAATAAATCATACTTAGATGAGAAACAAAATTTGCAAAGAACTCAATAATACAGATATTGGTAAATTAGTTAATTTATGCGGATGGGTAGATAGAAGAAGAGATCATGGTGGTGTAATTTTTATTGATTTAAGAGACCATAGTGGATTCCTACAAATAACAATTAACCCCGATGATGGTGCAGATCTATTTAAACAGGCAGAAACTCTAAGAAATGAAACAGTAATAATGGTTAGCGGAATTATTAATGAAAGGCCCAAAGATTCCATAAATACAAATTTAAGTACTGGAGAGTTAGAGCTTAAGGTTAAAGATTTGCAAATTCTCAACCAAATTAAAAACAACTTACCTTTTCCAGTGTCTATACATGATTATGAAAATACAAAAGAGGAACTCAGATTAAAATATAGATACCTTGATTTAAGAAGGGGAAAATTACTAGAAAATTTAAAAACAAGACATAAGATTATTAAAGTTGCTAGAGAATTTCTTGATAATTTTGGATTTACAGAAGTAGAGACCCCATTACTTACAAAGTCAACTCCTGAAGGGGCTCGCGATTTTCTTGTTCCTGCACGTCTTTCAAATGGAGAATTTTTTGCTTTACCTCAATCCCCACAACTATTTAAACAACTTTTAATGGTTGGGGGCTTAGATAAGTATTATCAAATCGCAAAATGTTTCCGTGATGAAGACTTAAGGGCAGATAGACAGCCAGAGTTTACTCAATTAGATATTGAGATGAGCTTTATTAGTGAAGAAGAAATAATTTCTTTTAATGAAAGTCTCATAAAAAAAATATGGAAAGAAGTGTTAAATATTAATTTTAATAATGCTTTTCCAAGAATGTCATGGCAGGCAGCAATGGATAATTACGGCACTGATAGACCAGATACTAGATATCAAATGTTATTAAAAGATTTAGGAGGAGTATTAGGTGATATTGGATTTAATATTTTCACCAAGGCAATTAAGTCTGGAGGTTATATAAAATCCATAACAGTCAAAGGAGGTAATTCAAGTATTAGCAACGTAAGAATTAAACCAGGAGGTGATATCTTCCAAGTAGCTCAAGATGCAGGAGCTGGTGGTTTGGCCTTTATAAGGGTCAAAGGAGATGAGCTTGAGACTATTGGGGCAATTAAAAATAATTTAAGTGAAGAGCATATAGCTGATATTTTAAAAATCACAGAAGCAAAAGATGGAGACTTAATCCTCTTAGGAGCTGGAGATAAACAAATTGTCAATCAGTCATTAGATAGGGTTAGACAATATATCGCAAAAGACTTAAATCTCATTGATAAAAGTAAATGGAATTTCTTATGGGTAACTGACTTCCCGATGTTTGAGAGAAATGAAGAGGAAAATAGATATGAAGCTTTACATCATCCTTTTTGTTCTCCAAAAAATATAAAATCTAAAGATTCTGAAAACTTGAAAAAAGAAATTGAGAGCTCTACAGCAAATGCTTATGACTTAGTTCTTAATGGATTGGAGTTAGGAGGTGGCTCTTTACGTATTCATGAAGCGAACTTACAAAGAGAGGTTCTGAAAACGGTAGGACTTACTGATAAAGAGATTGATGAAAAATTTGGATTTTTAATAGAAGCCTTAGAAATGGGTGCTCCTCCTCATGGTGGAATAGCGTTTGGATTGGATCGTATTACCATGCTGATCATTGGTGCAGATTCAATCAGAGAAACCATTGCTTTTCCAAAAAATCAACAAGCAAAATGTCTTCTCACAAATGCACCTTCAAATGTCTCTGAATCACAATTAAAAGAATTAGATATTGAAATAACAATTGATGAATAAGAATATATATGGATGTTCTAAAAGTTTTTTGTTTAAATAAAATATAAGGAGGCTGTGCTTAATTAAAAATATTTAATGTCAAAATTTGTATTTGTCACCGGAGGAGTAGTTTCTAGCATTGGTAAAGGAATTGTAGCTGCAAGCTTAGGAAGATTATTAAAGTCTAGAGGATATAGTGTTTCAATATTAAAACTAGATCCATATCTAAATGTTGATCCAGGAACAATGAGCCCTTTCCAACATGGAGAAGTATTTGTAACCGAAGATGGGGCTGAAACCGATCTAGATTTAGGTCACTATGAAAGATTTACTGATACTGCAATGACTAGGTTAAATAGTGTGACTACGGGATCTATTTATCAAGCAGTTATTAATAAAGAAAGAAGAGGTAATTATAACGGTGGAACTGTGCAAGTAATACCTCACATAACGGGAGAAATTAGAGAAAGGATTCATAGAGTAGCCGCTAACAGCAATGCAGATATTATTATTACTGAAATTGGTGGAACAGTTGGTGATATTGAATCTCTACCTTTTTTAGAGGCAATAAGAGAATTCAAAAATGATGTCAATAGGAACGATGTTGCATACATACACGTAACATTACTTCCTTACATCAAAACCTCTGGCGAAATAAAAACTAAACCAACACAACATTCAGTGAAAGAATTAAGATCAATTGGAATTCAGCCAGATTTACTTGTATGCCGAAGTGATAAATCTATCAATGAAGCTCTTAAAAAGAAGCTTAGTGGTTTTTGCGGTGTCAGTATCAACTCTGTAATTGAAGCTTTAGACGCAGACAGTATTTATTCTGTACCTCTTTCTTTAAAAAAAGAAGGTTTATGCAAAGAAACCCTGAAGTATTTAGACCTTGAAGATAAAAAATGTGATTTGAAAAATTGGGAGCAACTAATACACAACCTAAGAAATCCTGGAGATCCAATAAAAGTTGCTCTTGTAGGCAAATATATTGAACTTGGAGATGCATATTTATCCGTTGTTGAAGCTTTAAGACATGCATGCATTGAACAAAAGGCTTTATTAGATTTACATTGGGTAAGTGCTGAAATGATAGAAAAAAATTCAGCAGAAACTTACTTAAATGAAGTTGATGCAATTGTCGTACCCGGGGGATTTGGCAATAGAGGAGTCAATGGAAAAATTTCGGCTATAAAATTCGCAAGAGAAAATAAAATTCCCTTTTTAGGTTTGTGCCTTGGTATGCAATGTGCAGTTATAGAATGGGCCAGGAATGTAGCTAATCTTCCAGATGCATCTAGTTCAGAACTAGACCCAAACACTCCAAATCCAGTGATACATTTATTACCAGAACAGGAAGATGTAGTTGATTTAGGTGGGACAATGAGACTTGGAGTTTATCCATGTAGATTGACAAAAAATACAACTGGAAAAAACTTATATGATGAGGATGTTATTTATGAGAGACATCGACATAGATACGAATTTAATAATTACTACAAACAAAGTTTTTTAGATTCTGGATACAAAATTAGTGGTACATCACCAGATGGCAGATTAGTTGAGTTAATTGAGTTAGAAAATCATCCATACTTCTTAGCCTGTCAATATCATCCTGAGTTTTTATCAAGACCTGGCAAACCTCATCCTTTATTTAAAGGATTAATAAAAGCCTCTCAAGATAAGTTAACTCAATCAAATTAATATTCTTTATTTTTTTGAATGAAAATGACAAATTTTTTACCCTTAGTCGAACAATTTCATTCATTACAAGGTGAAGGTTATCACGCTGGAAAAAGTGCTTTTTTTGTAAGATTAGCCGGATGTAAAGTTGGATGTTCGTGGTGCGATACCAAGAATTCATGGGACGAGAAAAAACACCCTTCTATATCAATTGAAAAAATAATAGATCGCATAAAAATTGCCAGAAAAAAAGGAGCATCTTTTTGCGTTATTACAGGTGGAGAACCTTTACAACATAACTTGGATAATTTTTGCAAAGCCATAAAAAAAATGACGATGGGAGAAGAACAAAAGCCAATGAAGATTCATATTGAGACAAGTGGAGTTAATTCGATATCAGGAAGCTATGACTGGATTACTTTATCTCCTAAAAGACACTCACCTCCAAAAAATTATTTTTTAAAAAACTGTAATGAAATCAAAATAATCATAAATGAAATAGAAGATATTGAATTTGCTATTCAAATAAAAAAAGAAACTTTAAAACAATATCAACTCTCTAAAAGCGAAGATGGCTTAAAAAAAGAAGATAAAATTTTTTATTTACAGCCAGCATGGAACAATGCGAATGGTTTTTCTCTTGCTATTGATTTCGTAAAAAATAACCCCGATTGGAAATTGAGCCTTCAAACTCACAAATACTTAAAAATTAATTGAAATCATATGACTCTTAAAAATAAATCGATAGTAGTTTTATTATCTGGAGGTTTAGATTCTTCTACAGTTACTGGTATCGCAAAAAAATCCGAAGCTAAAATTTTTGGCCTTTCATTTGACTACGGTCAACGTCATAAAAAAGAATTAAATTCTGCATCAATAATTGCAAAACACTTTGATATCGAAGAATTTAAAATCATTAAGCTTGACTTATCTTTATGGGGAGGCTCGTCATTAACTGATACTCAAAAAAATATTCCAATAGAAGGAGTACAAACTAATAAAATTCCTAATACTTATGTTCCTGGGAGAAATACTATATTTATTTCCGTTGCACTAAGTTATGCCGAAGCAATAGATGCTGATTTTATAGGATTAGGAGTTAATGCACTAGATTATTCTGGTTATCCAGATTGCAGACCTGACTACATTAAAAAATTTCAAGAATTAGCAGATTTAGCCAATAAAAGAGGAAGAGAAAATAATCCAATAAAACTTTGGACACCACTATTAGATTTAAATAAAGAGGAAATTATTAAATTAGCTTTTGATAATCATGTCCCTTTAGATAAAACATGGAGTTGTTATTCGGGTAATTCAAAACCATGCGGTAAGTGTGATAGCTGCAGAATTAGAAATGCCGCTTATGAAAAATGGCTTAATAACAATAATAAAAAATGAAAATAAAAAAAATAATTCTAGAAAAATGGATAGATCCAGCACTGATTACGCATCATCTAACAAAAAAATTCGGAGATAAAGGATTAGCTTGGCTAGACAGTGATGGCAAAGAAAATGGGGAATGGTCAATAATAGGAATTAAACCTAAAAAAATAATCCAATCAAGAGATATCAATAACTTAGACAAAACTAATAATCCATTTAACAATTTAAGAAATATTGAAAAAGGATTTTGGATCGGATGGTTAAGTTATGAAGCTGGAGTTTTCATAGAACCCAAAAACCCATGGCGAAAATCTAATATGGCAACTTTATGGATTGCATCATATGATCCAATCATTAAATGTAATCTAATAAAAAAAGAAATAATTATCGAAGGCACAAACTCATCTGAACTGATGAATTATAAAAACATAATCAACAATATAAAAAATATTGAAGAAGAAAATATTATTAAAACAAATTTGAATTTTGATTTTTCAAAAATAAATTTGGACGAAATGGCTGAAAAATTTCAGAAAAATATTTTAAAATTGAAAAAATTAATTTCCCTAGGGGATATATTTCAAGCAAACCTAACAACTAAATGCGAAATTGAATCTTCCAAAAACTATAATCCTCTAGATATTTATTTGAAAATAAGAAGGAAATTAAGAGCTCCCTTTGGAGGAATAATAATAAATAATGATAATTATAAAGAGGCTGTATTATCTACCTCGCCAGAAAGATTTATAAAAATAGATAATAAAAATTTTGTAGAATCAAGACCTATCAAAGGAACTAGATCCAGAGATAAAGATTTAAATCAAGACGCACTTAATGCTATCGATTTAATAACGAACGAAAAAGATAGAGCCGAAAATATTATGATTGTTGACCTAATAAGAAATGATTTAAGTAAAGTTTGCGAAACAGGAAGTATTATGGTGCCAGAAATATTAAAACTTGAAAGTTTCTTAAAAGTTCATCATCTAACTTCAGTAATCAGAGGCAAATTAAAAAAAGACAAAAACTGGATTGATTTACTAAAAGCTTGTTGGCCTGGGGGCTCTATAACTGGAGCACCTAAATTAAGATCATGCCAGAGACTTTTTGAATTAGAAGAATGTGAACGCGGACCATACTGTGGCTCATTTTTGAAGCTTGACTGGAATGGAGAGTTTGACAGCAATATACTAATAAGATCATTTTTAATTAAAGACAAAAAAATCAATATATATGCTGGTTGCGGAATAGTTATTGACTCAAACCCTGAAGAGGAAACTAATGAACTAAAGTGGAAACTTTTACCGTTAATTGATTCACTAAAATGATTGAAACATTAGGCTGGCACAAGGATCAATGGTTGGATATTGATAGAATATTTATTGCTGCTAATAATAGAGGATTAAAATTTGCTGATGGTATATTTGAAACCATTTTGATAAAAGAAAACAAACCTATTCTTTTTGATGAACATCTGAAAAGATTAGAAAAAAGTAGCAAGATTTTAAATATTAATCTCAAAATAAATAAATTAACTTTGAGACAACTTATTCACGATGGAATTAAAAAGTTATCGCTTAAAAATGATCAATTTGCTTCAGTAAGAATAAACTATAGTCGAGGAACTAATGAAGGTCGAACACTAACAATTGATAGCACTTCAGAGACAAAAGATTTGGATAATTTATGGCTTGAGTTCTATAGAATCAAACCAAATTTTAATCCGATAAGCGTTTGCATTAGTCAAACGGAAAAAATAAATGAATTCAGTCTTATAAGTAAATGCAAAACATTTTCATATAATCAGGCAATACAAGTTTTGACAGAAGCTAATGAAAAATCATTTGATGATTCTATCCTTTTGAATACGTCAGGTGAACTTTGTTGTGGAAGTACATTTAATCTTCTAATTAAAAGAAATAATCAATGGATAACTCCTAGAAAAGAGAGCGGCTGTTTAGAGGGGATTATGGTTTCTAAAGCTTTAAAATTGAAAATTGTAAAAGAAGAATTAATTCCTCCAGAATTTCAAAATGATGACATAATAGTTGCAATTAATAGCTTATCTTGCAGACAAATTAATCAAGTTAATGATTTAAAGCTTAAACCTAAATTCGATCCAATTTACTTTTGGGATTTATTATATAGTTGAACTTTATTAATATCTGGTAAATAGACATCAGATACTTTAGTTATATTGTTATTAACCTTAAATTCAACAATTTTTCCAATAATGATAATTGATGGAGCTAAAAATTCTTTATCTTTGATTTTATCTGGAAGATTATCTAATTTCTCTATCAAACATTTTTGATTTTTTAAAGTAGCTTCTTGAATAACAGCGCATTTAGTACTCTTATCTAAACCACCTAGAATTAATTCTTCCACAATAAATTCAATATTTTTTATACCCATAAAAATTACTAAGCTATCTGATGATTTAGCTAAATCTCTCCAATTCACTGTCTTTTTTTCCTTATCTACACGCTCATGTCCAGTGACGAAAGTTACGGAACTCGCAGCATCTCTATGGGTTAGTGGAATACCAAAATATGTGGGGGCAGCTATCCCAGAAGTAATACCAGGAACGATTTCAACTGAAATTCCATTTTTTTCTAAAATCGATACCTCTTCACCACCTCTAGAAAAAACGAATGGATCTCCCCCTTTAAGCCTTACAACATTTTTGCCTTCTTTTGCTAATTTCAAAATAAGATCATTAGTTTCAGCCTGAGGTACAGAACACTTCCCAGCTCTTTTGCCTACATGGAAAATTTCTGTATTTTTTCCTGCCTCTTTTGTTATTTCATCCGGGATTAAAGCATCATGAACTAATGCATCACAATTTTTTATTAGGCGTAAAGCTTTAAGAGTTAAAAGCTCAGGGTCACCAGGACCTGCTCCAACTAAATAAACAATGCCGGGCACAATAATCTCCATTAACAAGTATGGTAGTAAAAGTTAATCGCAATGAAGGTAAATATTGTGAAAGAAAGTTTATTAAAACCAAATAAAAAATTTACTCTCCTTAGTGCGTTTATCACTCTTCTAAATGATCGTTTAAGTGAAAGTATACTGTTACCCATATTACCCTCTTTTGTTTTACTTTTTGACTCTAAAGCAAGTACATATGGTTTATTATCATGCACTTACCAATTAGCTCAATTTACAGCTTCTCCTTTTATAGGACTTATGAGTGATAGATATGGAAGAAGACCTGTCACTCTTTTTTGTATTACTGGTTCAGTAATAGGAATATCAATATTATCTTTTACAGTTCTTTTTAATTGGTCAAATTCAATAGCCTCTATCCCGTTATTTTTATTATTTTTAGCGAGACTAATTGACGGTTTAAGTGGGGGGACTGCAGCTACTGCAACAACAATTCTTGCAGATATTTCAAGCCCTGAAAAAAGAGCAAAAACATTTGGTCTTATTGGTGTAGCTTTTGGTTTAAGTTTTTTCTTAGGTAATATTTTTGTTGTAATTTTTGCAAAAAATACAAATAATAATTTTATTATTCCAGTTTTGATAGCCTCAATCATTCCAATAATAAATTTCCTCCTTGTATTTTTTTACTTACCAGAAACCAAGCCTAATAGTGACTCAAATAAATCAAAAACTATTTTAAAAAACCCTTTAAAAGCTCTATTTACAGTTTTCAAAGAAGAAAAGATTAAAAAATTATCATTAGCTTTTTTTATTTACTTTATTGCTTTTACTGGATTGACCAATATCCTTATATTTTTCCTTCAAGAATCTTTAAACTGGACGACCAAAGCATCAAGTGGAACTCTTGTTGTAGTAGGAATAATTGCAATTATCGTTCAGGGAGGACTAATTGGGCCTCTTGTAAAACAATTTGGAGAAATGCGATTAACACTTATCGGATCAGGCTTCATTCTTGTAGCATGTGCTCTTTTAATAACTGCTCCAAAAGAAAATGCGACAATTAATATTTATTCAGCTGTTTCATTTTTAGCCGTTGGGGCAGGATTAATTACGCCCACCTTAAGAGCACTAATATCAAAGAAATTAGACGTTGATAAACAAGGATCAATTTTAAGTAACCTTCAGGGTCTACAGAGTCTTGGAGGAGTTTTAGGAATTGCAATGGCCGGAAGGGTTTATGATAGTTTTGGTCCTAAATCACCTTTTATAGCTGGTTCCGTTATCTTACTTTTCATGATATACCTTATTGCAGAGGGTAAAAATAATAATTCTTTTAACAATCAAAAATCAAAAGTTTTTTAATGAAAAGCCAGGCTGATGTTTTTATTAATAGAGAATTAAGTTGGATTGAATTCAATAAAAGAGTACTCCTAACTGGTATGGAAAAGGAGTACAAAATCCTAGATAAAGTAAAATTTTGTTCAATTTTTAGTAATAATCTTGATGAGTTTTTTATGGTAAGAGTAGCTTCATTAAAGGCTCAAGTTGAAGCAGAAATTACTAAAAAAAGTATTGACGGACTTACCCCTAAAGAGCAATTAAAAAAAATCAATAATGAAATAAAAAAGTTAACTATTCTCCAAGAAAACTATGTAAATAATGAATTAAAAAATGAATTAAAAGAAAAAGGTGTAATTTTAAAAAAATATAAGGACCTAAGTGAAAATCAAAGAAATTGGTGTAATAACTTCTTTACAACATCTATTTTCCCTTTATTAACTCCATTAGTTGTTGATCCGGCACATCCATTTCCTTTTATAAGTAATTTAAGTCTAAATTTAGCAGCTTTAATAAAGGATGAGGAGAATTCTAAAAATCAGTTTGTCAGAGTAAAAATACCAACAAAAAATATACCCCGATTTATAAGAATTCCCAATGAAATTACTCAACTTAGTGATGAAAGTTCTCACTATTTCATAAGTGTTGAAGATTTAATTGGGAATAATATAAATACTTTATTTAACGGAATGGAATGTATAAATTACTCTTTTTTTAGAGTGACAAGAGATGCAGATTTAGAATTAAAAGAACTTGAAGCTGATGATCTACTTTTAGCTGTTGAACAAAGTTTGCAAAAAAGAAGATTAGGTGGAGACGTAGTTAGATTAGAAGTGGAGTCAGATATGCCAGAAAATATTCTAAAGTTACTTATTGAAAGTATCTCAATACAGAAAGAATATATATACTTTTGCAAAAGTTTATTAGGCCTAGACGATTTAAATCAGCTTACAAAAATTGATAGAGATGATTTAAAAGAAAATCTACTAATTGGAAAAACTCACCCAGAATTAAAACATTTAGATTTGCCTTCAAACAAAAACCCTAATTCTATTTTCAAGATACTTAGAAAAAAAAATATTCTGCTTCATCATCCCTATGACTTATTTAAAACTTCAGTTGAAGAATTTATAAACAGAGCAGCTGATGATCCACTTGTAATGGCTATAAAAATTACTTTATATCGAGTTTCCCAAGATTCCCCTATCATTGCAGCTTTAATGAGAGCTGCAGAGAATGGGAAAGAAGTAATGACTCTTGTTGAACTAAAAGCAAGATTTGATGAAGACAATAATATTCAATGGGCAAAACAACTTGAACAAGCTGGAATTCATGTTGTATATGGAATCATCGGATTTAAAACACATACAAAAATTGCCTTAATAGTAAGAAAAGAGAAAGGACGATTAAGGAATTATTTCCATATTGGAACAGGAAATTATAACTCTAATACTTCAAAGTTTTATACAGATTTAGGATTACTTTCAACTGATCCTGATATTGCATCAGATTTACTTGAGTTATTTAACTACTTATCAGGTTTTTCTAAACAAAAAAGTTATCAAAAGTTATTAGTTTCTCCCTCATCGATGAGAGAGAAATTTATATTTCTGATAAAGAGAGAAATTAAAAATGCAGAGGAAGGCAAAAAAGCCGAAATAATCGCAAAAATGAATTCTTTAGTAGACCCAGAAATAATTAAACTGCTTTATTTAGCTTCAGACTCAGGTGTAAAAATTAGCCTCATCATAAGAGGTATTTGTTGCCTATATCCCCAAAGAAAAAATTTAAGTGAAAATATTAAAGTTATAAGCATTATTGGCCATTTTCTTGAACACTCAAGAATTTTTTGGTTTTGTAATAACGGTGATAATGAGGTTTTTATTGGGAGTGCAGATTGGATGAGAAGAAATCTTGATAGAAGAATAGAAGCTGTTACTCCGATAGAGGATTATGAATTGAAATCTAAAATATACTCGCTTTTGCAAACCTACATTAAAGATGATTACTTTTCTTGGATAATGAAGGAAGATGGTTCTTATTCGAAATATGAATTAGATTCATCGGATAATCGTTCGCAAATTGACCTCATAGAAAAATAAAATTAATATTGATTTTTACAACATTTAAAAAAATACTTAATATTTTAAATTTTTTTTATTTTTTATAAAATCATCTCATATCAATGGATTTCAAGAAATAAGCTTTAAAAAAAAAATTTTTGTCTTTAAAATTTCAACGTAAAAGTAGTTTTTATTTCAATTTCAGTGCTAGCTTTTTAAAAAATCCATTATTTAGGAGGCCAGGGTGATGGGGATCCCTCTGGAATCTGCGAAAAGCTCTTCAGATAATAATTTTGATGAGCCAAGATTACCAAACACTGCGGGCAAGTCTCGCAAATCGAAATCCAGTCTTACGGCAAAACAAAGCCAAAAAAAATCTGGCAGACTCGCTTCAGATTCTATTGGCTATTACTTAAGTAGCATTGGAAGAGTACCTCTTTTGACTCCAGCAGAGGAAATAGAGTTAGCTCATCATGTTCAGAACATGAAAAAGTTGCTACAAATTCCTGAAACTGATAGAACGCAACGAAATCTTTATCAAATTAAGATTGGCAAAAGAGCAAGAGATAGAATGATGGCAGCTAATCTAAGGCTTGTTGTCTCAGTTGCAAAAAAATACCAAAACCAAGGGCTTGAATTATTAGATCTTGTCCAGGAAGGAGCTATTGGCCTTGAAAGAGCTGTAGATAAATTTGATCCTGCTATGGGATATAAATTCTCAACTTATGCTTACTGGTGGATTAGGCAAGGAATGACAAGGGCTATTGATAACAGTGCAAGAACAATCCGTTTGCCTATTCACATAAGTGAAAAACTATCCAAAATGAGAAGAGTCTCTAGAGAATTATCACATAAATTTGGCAGACAACCTACAAGATTGGAAATGGCAACTGAGATGGGAATTGATCAAAAAGATTTAGAAGATTTAATTTCTCAAAGTGCTCCTTGCGCCTCCCTAGATGCACATGCAAGAGGGGAAGAAGACAGAAGTACTCTTGGTGAACTCATACCTGATCCAAACTGTGAAGAGCCTATGGAGGGTATGGATAGAACTATTCAAAAAGAGCATTTAGGAACTTGGCTTTCTCAATTAAATGAAAGAGAGCAAAAAATCATGAAGCTCAGATTTGGGCTAGATGGTGAAGAACCATTAACACTCGCAGAAATAGGAAGACAAATTAATGTTTCACGAGAAAGAGTAAGGCAACTAGAAGCTAAAGCAATATTAAAACTTAGAGTAATGACAACTCATCAAAAAGCAGCTTAACCAAATTGATAAAATTTACTGTAATTTTATTATATTTATTTTCAATTTTTTTAATATCAATAGTTTTTAAAAAATATAATGAAGATAGCAGAGAAATCGTCAGAAAAATAATACATATTGGAATAGGACCTTTAATACCAATTGCTCAATTTTTAAAAATTAATCAAAACTCTGCTCTAATTTTTACAGGAATTGTTTCATTAATGGTTTTCATCAATTACAACTATAAATTATTTCCAACAATTGAGGATGTTGAGAGAAAAAGTTATGGGACATTATTTTATTGTCTAAGTTTATTTATTTTGATTTATCTTTTCTGGGATAAAGATCCATATGCACTAATTAGTGGATTTTTCATAATGACTTTTGGTGATGGATTAGCTGGATTAATAGGAAAAAGCTTTAACTCAAAGAGTTGGATTTTTTTTAAACAAAAAAAATCTTTATATGGAACCATAACAATGTTTTTAACAAGTTTGATAGTAGTTTGCTCAATAGGATACTCTCAACAAAATAGTCTAAATTTAAATTATTTTACAATAGCTTTTATTGCGACTTTGCTCGAACAATTTAGTGTTCTAGGAATAGATAATTTCATTGTTCCAATCTCTTCAGCATTATTTTTTAATTTTTTAATAACTAGCTAAGTGAATCGTATAAAATAGCGATTAATTCTTTTGTTGTTTCTATATCTATACATGCATCTGTAATGCTTCTGCCAAACTGGAGATCTTCTTTTTTTAAAAGTTTTTGATTTCCTTCCTTCAAATGACTTTCAAGCATAACTCCTAAAATATTTTTTTCACCATTACTAATTTGAGAAGCTACATTTTTTAGCACTTCCGACTGTTTTCGGAAATCTTTATTGGAATTTCCATGACTACAATCAATCATCACTTTATGGGGAAGATTACACTGCCTCAATTCTGCTGAAATTCTTTGTACATGATCACTTTCGAAATTTGGGCCTTTTGAACCGCCCCTTAAAACTATATGTCCATCTGGATTTCCTGTAGTATTAACTATAGAAGCCATTCCATTTTCATTTACACCTAAGAAGTGATGGGATTTTGAAGCTGACTGCATTGCATTAATTGCAGTAGTAAAAGAACCATCCGTTCCATTTTTAAAGCCTATAGGCATTGATAATCCTGATGCCATTTCTCTATGAGTTTGACTTTCTGTAGTCCGCGCACCTATGGCTGTCCAACTTATTAAATCGGCAATGTATTGAGGAACAATTGGATCTAGTAATTCTGTAGCAGAAGGTATGCCACGAGTTGCTAAATATGAAAGCAAACTTCTTGCCCTTCTTAAACCAGTATTAATATCATAAGAATCATCTAGATGAGGATCATTTATCAATCCCTTCCAACCAATAGTTGTTCTTGGTTTTTCAAAATATACTCTCATAATTATTTCTAATTTATCTTTATACATTTCTCGGAATTTTTGAATATATTTTGAATATTCCTTTGCCGCCTCAAGATCATGAATTGAACATGGACCCACAATGACTAAAAGCTTCTGATCATTATGATGCAAAATATTTTGTATCGATCTTCTTGTTTTAGATACTGTATTAGCAGAGGCGTGATCTAAAGGTATATCATTATGTAATCTGCTTGGAGGTATTAATGGACGTGTTTCAACAACATGTAAATCTGATGTCTTTTCTAAAGCTGAATTATTTGATGATGTCGTCATTGATTAATTAAGAAGTTTGAATATTTAAAAAAGCATTTATGAATACTCTCCTTTTCAATATTAAAAATAACAATAGATTAGGCATTAAACCTTACTAATGAAGAATTTGGAAACATTGCTAAAAGATTATGCAGATCACGTAGCTGAAAGAGCTACCAAAGGTATACCTCCTTTACCTTTAAATGCTGAACAAACAAATTGTATTACAAAATTATTAGAACAAGATAGTACTTACGATTCATCTTATTTACTTGATTTACTAATAAATAGAGTACCCCCAGGAGTTGATGAGGCTGCTTACGTAAAAGCAAGCTGGCTTACGGCTATTGTTAATTCCGAAAAATATTGCAAATCAATTAATCCCGAAAAAGCAATTGAAATACTAGGAACAATGATAGGCGGATACAATGTAAATTCTTTGGTTGAAATACTTAAAGGAGAAAATAGTTTACTCGCAAAAAAAGCGGCAGAAGTTTTAAAAAATATTATTCTTGTTTACGACTCGGCTAATGAAATTTATGAATTATCTCAAAATAATATTTATGCAAAAGAAGTTGTAAATAGTTGGGCAAATGCAGAATGGTTCAAAAATAAAAAAGTTCTGGAGAAAGAGATTACTTGTTTAGTATTTAAAGTTGACGGTGAGACAAACACAGACGACTTATCTCCAGCTGTACATGCAACAACACGCCCGGATATTCCGATGCATGCATTAGCTATGTTGGAATTTAAAAAACCTGATGGACTAAAGATTCTTGATAATTTAAAAAAACAAAATTTACCAATAGCTTATGTTGGAGATGTTGTTGGAACAGGGAGTTCTAGAAAATCTGCTATTAATTCACTCATTTGGCATATAGGAGAAGATATCGCTTTTGTTCCCAACAAAAAAACAGGTGGAATAATAATTGGCAGCAAAATAGCCCCAATTTTCTTCAATACTGCACAAGATTCAGGAGCTTTACCTATAGAAGCTGACGTATCTCAAATGAAAACAGGAGATGTTATTAAAATATATCCCTATAAAGGCATTATTAAAAAAATTGAAAAAGATTCAAATACTGAAGAATTAATAAGCAAATTCGAGTTGTATCCATCAACTCTTACTGATGAAATTCAAGCTGGCGGAAGAATTAATCTTATGATTGGAAGATCTCTTACGGACAAAATTAGAAACAAATTAGATTATCAACCAAGTGAAATATTTACTAGACCACAAAATCCAACCGAAAGTAGTGCCGGATTTACTCAAGCTCAAAAAATAGTAGGCAAAGCATGCGGTTTAGATGGAGTTAGGCCAGGAATGACCTGTGAGCCAATTATGACCACAGTTGGTAGTCAAGATACTACTGGGCCAATGACTAGAGATGAACTAAAAGAACTAGCTTGTTTAGGATTTACTGCAGATTTAGTGATGCAAAGTTTTTGTCATACAGCTGCATATCCTAAACCAGTAGATCTAGTTACCCATAAAGAATTACCTGATTTTATATCTCAAAGAGGTGGAGTAGCTCTTAAGCCTGGAGACGGCATAATTCATAGCTGGCTTAACAGAATGCTTCTCCCTGATACTGTTGGCACAGGTGGAGATAGTCATACAAGATTTCCTCTTGGCATTTCATTTCCTGGAGGCTCAGGCATTGTTGCATTTGCCGCTGCAATAGGATCAATGCCATTAAATATGCCGGAATCTGTGCTGGTTAAATTTAAGGGAGAATTATTACCAGGAATTACTCTTAGAGATTTAGTTAATGCAATCCCTCTCTTCGCAATTAAAAAAGGACTCTTAACTGTTGAGAAAGAAAATAAGAAAAATATATTCAACGGGAAAATTATGGAAATTGAGGGATTACCAAACCTAAAACTTGAACAAGCTTTTGAACTTACTGATGCTACTGCAGAACGCTCATGCGCTGGTAGCACAATACTTTTATCCCAAGAAACTGTTCAAGAATATTTAAAAAGCAATATTTGCCTGCTAGAAAAAATGATCGAGAGCAATTATGAAGATTCAAAATCGATTTCAAGAAGAATAAATGATATGAAAAATTGGTTAAAAAAACCATCATTAATTCAACCAGATTCAAACGCTCAGTATGAAGAAATCATTGAAATTGATTTAGCAAAAGTAACACAACCTATAGTTGCTTGCCCTAATGATCCAGATAATGTAAAAGAAATCACTGATGTTGCAAATACAAATATTGACGAGGTTTTTATAGGTTCTTGCATGACAAATATTGGTCATTACAGGGCAGCTGCAAAAGTTCTTGAAGGAGTACAAAATTTAAAAGCTAAATTATGGATTTGTCCACCAACAAAAATGGATGAAGAAACTCTAAAAGCTGAAGGCTACTATAAAATATTTGAAGATTGTGGTGCAAGATTAGAGTTGCCAGGCTGTTCTTTATGTATGGGAAATCAAGCCAGAGTAGATGAAGGTTCTGTAGTATTTTCTACTAGTACAAGAAATTTTGACAATAGACTTGGCAAGAATGCGCAAGTATTTTTAGGGAGTGCAGAATTGGCAGCAGTTTGTGCACTGCTTGGAAAAATACCTGAAATAGAAGAATATCAGGATATTACTAAAAATAAAATTAATCCATATTCAGATGAACTTTATCGCTATCTTCAATTTGATGAAATACACGATTTCAGCTTGACAAAGTAATCATGGACTATGCCAAACTTTATAAAAGATAATATTCAAAAAACAAGTAATAATTCTTCTCGTAGCATCAAAAAATTATTAAAACAAAGATCTCTAGTCGTTGCATTTTCGCTCTTATTAACAGGTCTAGGGGCTTCAATTACAAGCATATCTTTTAAAACTGGAATCTATTTTATTAATAATTGGAGATTAGCATTATTAGACCAATTCCCATCTATTGCGGTCTTACCTATTTTTGGAGCTCTAGGAGGAGCTATTGCAGGATATTTGATCAAAAATATAGCACCTGCTGCAAAAGGTTCAGGTGTGAGTCAAATCATGGGTTTCTTAAGACATAAAAAAGTTCCAATGAATTTAAAAGTAGGATTAGTAAAGCTCATATCAGGAATTATTGCGATTGGTAGTGGATTCCCTTTGGGTCCAGAAGGTCCATCAGTTCAAATGGGAGGATCCGTAGCTTGGCAAATGGCCAAGTGGCTCAAAGCTCCTACAGCTTTCAGAAGAGTAATAGTAGCAGCAGGTGGTGGTGCTGGAATAGCTGCAGTATTTAGCGCTCCATTAGGAGGGTTTATCTATGCAATAGAGGAGTTATTAAACTCTGCTAGACCAGTAATTTTATTATTAGTAGTAATTACAACTTTTATTGCAGATTCATCTGCTGATATTATTCAAGCCTTGGGTTTAGATCCTAAAGCAGGAGGCTTTGATTTTAACCTCGGATTTTTGATTCAAAAAGAATATGACCCATCAGTTTTTTTCTTACCTGTAGATTTTATTTACTTAGTTTTACTAGGAATAATTATTGGAATATTTGCAGAATTGTACAGCAGATATGTTTTGTTAATGCAAAATCTTGGGAAAAAGTGGTATAAAAATAAATTTGTTTTAAAAATGAGTATCTGTGGACTTATTTTAGGAAGTATCTATTCTTGTTTACCCAGTACATTTCATAATTTAGATGAATTACAGAAAATAATAGCTGAACAAAATACAAGTATTGGAATTGCTTTATTAGCAGTTTTAGTATTATTTATCACGACAGGTTTAGCTGCAGCATCTGGAGCTCCTGGAGGATTGTTCTATCCAATGCTTACTTTAGGAGGGTCAATCGGACTAATAATGGGGAGCTGGGTGGAAATTGCGACAGGACATGCACCAAGTACATACATTTTTGCGGGAATGGGAGCTTTCGTAGCAGGATGTTCGCGAACACCAATAACAGCAATGTTTTTAGCTTTTGCTTTAACAAAAAATTTATTAATAATGAAACCTGTGTTAATCAGCTGCATTGCCAGTTTCTTGATAGCAAGAGCTTTTAATGAAGAATCAATTTATGAAAGACAAATACAAATAGAATTAGAAGACTAAGAAACTATCTTCAATCAAAAACAGCAGTTTTGCTGTTATAGACAAATACTTGATGATTTAGATGTAATCTAACTGCTCTTGCTAAAGCTATTCTTTCAATATCTCTTCCTTTTCTAATCAAATCATCAACTTCATCCCTATGACTTACATTAACTGTGCATTGCTCTATTATCGGGCCTTCATCAAGATCTTCAGTAACATAGTGAGCAGTAGCACCGATTAATTTAACACCTCTCTTCCATGCTCGATGATATGGTTGCCCGCCCTTAAATGCAGGTAAGAAAGAATGATGAATATTTATTATTGAAGAAAACTTTTTTAAAAAAGAGTCACTCAAAATTTGCATATATTTGGCTAATACAACAAGATCAATTTCATATTCTTTTAGTAAATTTAAAAATTGATCTTCAACAATAGATTTATCAGTTTTAAAGGTATCAATATGAACAAATTTTGCATTAAAGTCATTTGCAATATTTTCAAGATCAGAATGATTTGAAATTATTAACGGGACTTTCATTTTGAGTTCTCCATTTCTTACTCGCCAAAGTAAATCAATCAAACAATGATTTTGTTTACTCACGAAAATAGCAACATTTGGAATTTCATCAGAATAATTTACGTTAAATTTTCCATTTACTTCATCTGCAATTTTTTCAAATTCTTTATAAATTTCATCCCTATTAAAAGATTCATTGTTACTATTCCATTCAATTCGACTAAGAAACAAACCTGCATCTTGATCTGTATGATGATCAGAATGTTTTATGTTGCCACCGTAATTTGAAATCCAACTTGTAAGTAAACTTACAAGGCCAGGACGATCGGGACAAACAATTTTGAATATAATTGAAGGATGTTCCAAAAAATCTTTAACTATTAAGTCAAATAAGCAAGTATATCTAATATATCAATGAAAAGCTTAAAAGAAAATTTTCAAAAAGCACACATAGTTATTATTGGATCAGGGATTATTGGAAAATTTAACGCCTTAGAATTATCAGAATTAGGTTTCCAGGTAACGATAATAGATCCAACTCAACTCCAAAATAGTAGCAATGCAGCTTTAGGCTTACTAATGGGTAATATGTATCAAAAAAGAAGAGGTAGAAGCTGGGATCTCAGGAAACAAAGCATTGAATTATGGCCACAATGGATTACATTCCTGCAAAAATTTAATTGTGAATTAAATATCGAAAAACCATTAATACAACTAACTACAGATGAAGAAAAGTTTAAAAAATTAGAGAAATTTGTTTATGAAAATAATGATCAAAACTTGCGAATTTTAGAAAGAGACTCAATATTTATCAAGAATATTAATAAAGCCTTCCAAGCAACAAATATAAAAGGAATGATCTCCTTCAAAGATGGAAGAATAAATCCTTTTTCTTTACTTCAAACATTAGATAAATATCTAAAACATAAAAAAGTAAATTATTTACAAGGAGAAATAATAAAAATAAGAAAATCAAACAATCAATGGATTTCTACAACAAGGAATAATGAAAACATCAAATCTGACATGGTTATTTTGTGTAATTCACTAAAAGCGATTGATTTAATAGATAGCCTATCTCACAACATCAAATTAAAACCTGTTTTAGGTCAAGCTATGGAAATTGATGTAAATGATGCAGAAGTTGATTTATTATCGCTGCCAAAACAATTCAATATAAATGGTAAAAATATAATTCCAAAATCAAAAAATAAGCTAATTATTGGATCAACTGACGAATATAGTACTAAGCCAGAAGAAAATACATTCGAAAAACTCACAAATTTTCTCGATAAAAAACCAAATTGGCTGATGAAAGGAAAAATTTCTAAAAAATGGTACGGAATAAGGTCAAGACCAGATGGTGAGCCTTCACCAATAATGAAAAATCTTGAAGATGGACTAATTATATGTACAGGTTTTTATAAAAATGGGATTTTACTGGCTCCCGCTTGTTCTAAATGGGTTGCTAATGAAATTAAAAATTACCTTTACTAATCTTTTGTTTCAGTAAAGTCTGCATCAATTACATCATCTCCACCTTTTTCATTTGAATCACTCTGATCAGGACCGCCTGCTGCGCCAGGTGATGGTGGCTGATTGCCTGGTTGCTGATAAACAGATGAACCAACTGCATAAAGTTCTTGCTGGAGTTCTTCAAGAAGTTTTTTCATTGATTCATAATCTTCTTTTGAAGTTGCTTCTTTTAAAGCATTACTTTTTTCTTCAACTTTAGACTTTGCTGCAGCATCAATTTTATCTCCTAACTCACCAAGTTGCTTTTCTGTCTGGTAGACAAGTGTTTCAGCTTGATTTTTTAAATCAATTTTTTCTCTTTTTTCTTTATCTGCAGATGCATTTGATTCAGCATCTTTTACCATTTTTTCTACTTCATTATCAGATAGAGTAGAAGCACCAGTGATAGAAATACTTTGCTCTTTACCACTTCCTTTATCTTTAGCAGTAACACTAAGAATACCATTTGCATCAATATCAAATGTAACTTCAATTTGCGGAACACCTCTTGGTGCTGAAGGTATACCATCCAATCTAAAAGTTCCTAAGCTTTTGTTATCAGAAGCCATTTCTCTTTCACCCTGTAAAACGTGTATTTCAACATTTGTTTGACCGTCTACAGCAGTTGAATATGTTTCAGATTTCTTCGTAGGTACTGTAGTATTTCGATTTATCATTTTTGTCATTACTCCCCCTAAAGTCTCTACACCTAAAGAAAGTGGAGTAACGTCAAGCAACAATATATCTTTAACCTCTCCTGCTAAAACTCCTCCCTGAATTGCAGCTCCAACAGCTACTACCTCATCAGGATTAACAGTTTGATTTGGTTCTTTACCAATTATTTTTTTAACTAAATCTAAAACAGCAGGTATTCTAGATGAGCCTCCAACCATAACAACTTCATCAATTTCACTAGTAGAAATTTTTGCATCACTTATAGCTCTCTCAACTGGGGTCTTACACCTATCAATTAAAGAAGCTGCTAATTCCTCGAACTTTGCTCTAGTAAGGTTCAAATCCAAATGTTTTGGTCCTTCAGGCGTCGCTGTAATAAAAGGTAAATTTATTTCACTTTGCGTAGCATTTGAGAGCTCTATTTTTGCTTTTTCTGCAGCTTCAGTCAATCTTTGCAAAGCTTGCTTATCTTGTCTGAGATCAATTCCCTCATTTGATTTAAAAGTATTAGCTAAGTGATCTACGATGCATCTATCAAAATCATCACCACCTAAATGTGTATCTCCAGATGTAGATAGAACTTCAGTTACTCCATCACCAGCTTCAATAACTGAGACATCAAATGTTCCTCCCCCTAAATCAAAAACAAGAATTTTTTCATTTTCTTTATCCAAACCATATGCTAAAGCCGCAGCAGTTGGTTCATTAACAATTCTGAGGACTTCTAAACCTGCAATCTTTCCAGCATCTTTAGTAGCCTGTCTTTGTGAATCATTAAAATAAGCTGGAACTGTAATTACAGCTTGTGTAACTTTTTCACCAAGGTATTTACCCGCATCATCTGCTAACTTTCTTAAAACTTGAGAACTTACCTCTTCAGGAGAAAACTGCTTATCCAAAATAGGACATTTTAATTTGACACTAGAACCAGATTTTTCAACAGAATAACTAACTTCTTTAGATTCTTCATTAACTTCATCAACTCTTCTACCAACAAAACGTTTTGCAGAATAAAAAGTATTTTCAGGGTTCATTACAGCTTGTCTTTTTGCTATTTGTCCAACAAGCTGATCTTGATTTTTTGTATATGCAACAACTGATGGAGTAGTTCTGAAACCCTCAGCATTTGCTATTACAGTAGGTTTACCACCTTCCATTACAGCGACACAACTATTAGTTGTTCCTAAATCAATTCCTACAACCTTACCCATGGGTAAATTCTTTATATTTGTTATTCTCCATAATCGGTCATTGACGTCATTATTGTTACTCAAAGATGGGGTGTGGTTCCCGAACAGATCATTATTTTAAAGAAAAATTCTAAACATGATTTCAAGTAAGACATCTTTTATAGCATTAATCGGCAATCCAGTAAGCCATTCATTGTCACCGATTATGCAAAATGCTGCATTCCAATATTTAGGCCTAGATTTAATTTATATTGCTATACCTTGCAAAGATGAAGATCTAGAATTAGTTCTGAATTCTTTGAAAAAAATTAATTGCAAAGGTTTAAATATTACAATTCCCCATAAAGAAAAAGTATTTAACCTATGTAGTGAAATTTCGCCTATTGCAAGCAAACTGAAAGCCATTAATACCCTGAAATTAAATTCTGAAAAAGAATGGAGCGCAACTAATACTGATTTAGAAGGATTTATTTATCCATTAAAAAATTTAAACTTAGCAAAGAAAAAATCAATAGTTCTTGGCTCCGGGGGTGCAGCAAGATCTGTTATTCAAGGTTTAATAAATTTAAATCTTTCAAAAATTTCAGTAATATCACGTAACAAATCATCACTAGATGAATTAATAAAAAACTTTGAAAATCAAATTGAACTTCAGAGCTTCTTAAGTAACGATAATCAAGCTCAAAATTTAATTGAAGAAGCAGATTTAGTTGTAAATACAACACCAGTAGGAATGAAAACAGCCAAAAATGAAATGAATTTATTGCCATATGGTGAGTCTTTTTGGAGATCTCTTAACTCAAAAACAATTGTTTATGATTTAATCTACAATCCTGCCCCAACTTATCTATTAAAATTTAGCGCCAATAAGGGATGCATGACTATCGATGGTTTGCAAATGCTTGTTGCTCAAGGATTGAAATCATTATCATTTTGGACAAATGGCTTAGAAGTACCTTTTCATATTATGAATGATGCACTCAAAAATCATCTTT
>NZ_JAKVCI010000002.1:0-42669 GCF_022447305.1 Prochlorococcus sp. ALOHA_ZT_50
TTAAGAGGACCAAACCAAAAACCTTGATAGACTAATTGACCCCATTTTTTTTCCACTATTCCTTTAAAGTCGACAACATCTGGGTTTAATGTAATGCTCTCTAATTCTTTGTGAGCTTTGATTAAAAGTAAGAGGCCAGGTGTTTCGTAAATCTCTCTACTTTTAATTCCTACTACTCGATCTTCAATCATATCTATTCTTCCAAAACCATGCATACCTGAAAGATCATTTGCTTTTTGAATAATCTCTACTGGAGTTAAAAATTCATCATTAATTCCAACTGGAAACCCATTTTTAAAAACAATTTCTATATCTTGAGGAGAATCAGGTGAATTATCAATTGATGATGTCATCGCAAATATATCTTCAGGTGCTTCTTGCATTGGGTCTTCTAATATGCCTGCTTCAATACTCCTACCAAGTAAGTTAACGTCTATTGAATATGGTGATTTTTTTGATACTGGTGCAGGAATACCAAATTTTTCTCCATACACTATTGCCTCTTCTCTACTCATATTCCACTCCCTTGCAGGAGTAATTATTTTTAAATCAGGACCTAAAGCGTTAATTGCTAAATCGAACCGAACTTGATCATTCCCTTTACCAGTGCATCCATGAGCTACTGCATCGGCATTAATCTCTCTAGCAATATTCACGAGATTTTCAGCAATTAAAGGCCTAGCAAGAGCAGTAGATAAAGGATATTTATCTAAATATAATGCGTTTGCTCTAATGGCTGGAAAAGCGTATCTCTCAACAAAACTATTAACTAAATTGCCAACGATTGATTTAGATGCACCAGAATTTAAAGCTTTTTGCCTAATAAGTTCTAAATCCTCGCCTTGTCCAAGATCTGCTACAAAAGTAACCACTTCTGAAATTCCATATTCATTCTTTAAATATGGAATACAAACGCTCGTATCTACGCCACCAGAATAAGCTAGTACAACTTTTTTTACCTGCTGCATCTAAATTTGCTCCATAAATTTAAATTTTTTGACGTAATTAAGAATTTGAAAACTTATTAAAGACTAATACTATTGTAACTAAAAGAGCTGGACCAAAAACTAGTAATAAGAGAAGAAAGTTATTAATTATTAAAACATTGGGATTCAAATATCCAATAAGTTTTAATAATCCAGACAGCAACAATGAAATTAGCCAGATAAAAAAGTATTTTAAATTTGCTTTATCAAACAAAGTTTTTCGTGTGCATCATTATGTATTATCTTATATATAGAACAAAACCTTTAATGGATTCAAATAAATTAAAACTTAGATTAGACGATATTTCTGAAGTCAATCCTGCTTTAACTTGCTACCACAGAGATGATCCAGCTCCTGTGTTGCCATTAAGAGAGGAACCTGACCTTCTATCTTGGCTCGAAAATACAGGTAGACTTGTTGCAGAAAAAGATGGAGATTCACAAGAGATTAGTACAATAGAAGAAGAAGAACTTTCAGCACTTATGGGAGAAAAGGAAGATTATAAAACTGAAGAAGATCCTTCATTAGAAGATGATTGGGAAGATTAAAAAGTTTAACTTTAAATCTTTATTTATATTAAATACTTTTGCTTTAATAGTTACCTCCTATTTTTTTAATAATTTTATTTTTACAGGAGTTTACATATTATTCTTCTTTATTTCTATTTTTACAACGAAAAATGGTCTAAAGATTATCAAAAAATTTAATTTACTTCAAAATATTAGGAATGAAGGCCCAGCTAATCACTTTAAAAAAAGTGATACTCCAACAATGGGTGGGATTTTTATGATAATCCCTTTTTTAATTTTGCTTTTGATAATAACTATCAATTTAGGTTCTCTAAAATTATTTCTTTTATTACTTACTATTTTTGGTTTCTTTATTACAGGATTTTTAGATGATTATTTAAGCATTAAAAAAAAAGAGAACACAGGTTTAAAAACAAAAGAGAAATTTATCTTACAAAGTGTCATCTCAATAATTTTTATATTGTTAGCCTATGAAAAAAATTTAATCAGTCCATTAATAACAATTTCTGACTCCTGGGGAATAAATATGAATATTTTCATATTGCCAGTTTCTTTTTTAGTACTTGTGGGCATAAGTAATTCAGTAAATTTGACTGATGGACTAGATGGATTAGCAGCTGGATGCAGTGGGATTGTCTTTTATGGATTAGGAACAGAAATATTAATGAAAGAACAGCAAGAACTTTTTGTTTTTAGCATCTTATGTTTTTCGATGTCCGGCATATGCTTAGGATTTCTCAAGTATAATAGTTATCCTGCAAAAATATTTATGGGTGACACAGGATCTCTAAGTATTGGAGCAATTCTGGGTTCTATAGCGTTATTAACCAATAGCGTTTTTACCTTATCTATTTTCTCAGGAATATTTATTATTGAATCGTTATCAGTAATGATTCAAGTAGGGTTTTTTAAAATTACAAAAAAATTATTTCATAGAGGTAAACGCATATTTTTAATGGCTCCACTACACCACCATTTTGAACTTAAAGGAGTTAAGGAACAAAAAATAGTTGAAAATTTTTGGAAAATCAACATTTTACTTGTAATTTTAGGTATAGTTTTAAAAATCAATCTTTGAAAAATTTGTTATGAATTTTTTTACATGGAAAGATAATGGATTAACAAGTGACTGCTCAAGTCTTGATGCAATGGCATCAAGATTTGAAGAAACTGCTAACTTAATGAAAAAACTTTCTAAGAAAGGCTTTAAACTAAAGAAAACTCAAAATAATCAACTAATTCTTCACCCTGATCCTGAGGTTTTTGATCAATGGGGTTTTATAAGTGAGGAAGTCCCTTTTAAACAACTTTGTTTAATGTCAGATGAAGAATAACTATTTGAACTTGAAAATTCTTCAGTAAGTACTGATAAATAATTGCGTACATGAGTGTTCCAACTAAAGTGCCTGTTAACACCCTCAATTCCATTTCTGCTCCATATTTTCCACTGATTATTATTTGATATTCCTTTTTCAAGAATAACTTTCAACTCATTAATATCAGTAACATCTACTAGAAGTCCATTTTCACATTTTGAACGAATTTCTTTTGGCCCTCCATCATTTGTTGATATTATTGGTAATCCACATGAAGAAGCTTCAAGAAGAGTTAAACCAAAAGGCTCTGTTAAAGCTGGATTTACAAATACACCCCCTCTGCTAGCAGCCCACCTATATAAAGCAGGAATCTGACTTGGAAGATGTTTTTTTGGATAAGCTACCTTTCCATACAAATTATATTTATCAATTGTTTCAAAAATATTATTGAAAACATCTTTTTGTTGAGGGTCAAGTTTTGAAGTACTATCTCTACAACCCAAAATCAAAATTAAATTAGTTTTTCTTTTTAATTTTTCAGATCTTCCATATGCTTCAATCAAAGATGGAATATTTTTTCTTCGTACAGCTCTAGAAATAGTCAAAAATGGAGGTTTAGTAGAATCCTTTAGAAAAGGTTTCATCATGTTATCAATTTCGGCTGTCTCGCTTGTGGAGTGAATATGGTGAAATTTATTATGATCAACACCAGGAGGAATAACTTTAGCTTTGTGAGGTGAAAAAGAAGAATATTGGGAATATTGATAAACTGACTCTTGTTTAGTGCTTGTAACAACAATATCTGCAGACTTCAATGCTTTTTCTTCTGCCTCAATTCTTTTACTTATAGAATAAAGCTTTTCTATTTGATTAGTTTTTAAACCAGTATCAAGCAATTTCCTTTTTTTCTCTCTTCCTAAAGAATGACCAGTAAAAATAAGAGGAACGTTTAAGGATTTACTTAGTTTAACTCCTACATATCCAGCATCTGCATAATGTGCATGAATGAAATTAGGCTTTTTGTTTTTTTTATAGTAAGAAATTAGTCTTTCAGTTAAATGATCTAAATAAGGCCAAAGCAATTCCTTTCTTAAATATTTATTAGGTCCAAATTTGAATCTTAAAATTCTAACTCCAGGTTCTACAAATTCTTCTTCTTGAGAATATTCATCATCTACTTTAGGGTCTTTTATTAAACGAGTAACTAAATCCACTTGATCAACTTCTGAAGTATTAGCCAAACTTTTAATTAACTCTAAAACGTATTGTGTTTGCCCTCCTGTATCTGCATCCCTGCCTAACTCAAGATTTTTAGAACGTATAAGACCATGTAAATGTAAATGTAAAAATTTCAACCTCATTCAGCAAATCCTCCGATCAACGGCCTTTAATACAAATAAGCTGAATTTTCTAAGGAAATATTAAGAAAGCATTATGATTTGAAATTTTTTTAAGATGAAAGTTTTCAAAAAGCAGTTACAGAATAGCTTTATGCCCCTTTAAAAAAGAATTTCGTATTGCTGAAATAATTAAAATAAAAAGAAATACAACAAGGATTTTCTTATTTCAGAACCTTTTTAAGATATTTTGCTGTATGACTTGTAGGATTTTTAGCTACATCCTCAGGAATACCTTCTGCAATGATTTCTCCTCCTTTATCCCCTCCATCAGGTCCTAAATCGATAATCCAATCTGAACATCTAATAACATCTAAATTATGTTCAATAACAATTACTGAATTACCTTTATCTACCAAACGTTGTATCACATCCATTAATTTATGAACATCATAAAAACTTAACCCTGTAGTTGGTTCATCAATCAAATATAAAGTTTTTCCAGTAGCCCTTTTTGACAATTCCGTGGCTAACTTAACTCTTTGAGCCTCTCCACCAGATAATGTAGGAGCTGGCTGGCCTAATTTGACATATCCTAAGCCAACATCAACCAATGTAGATAATCTATCAGCAGCTTGAGGTATAGCAGAAAAAGTTTCTGCAGCTTGTTCAACAGTCATCTCTAAAACATCAGATATATTGAAACCTTTATATTTCACCTGAAGAGTTTCCCTATTAAAACGAGCTCCTTTACATACTTCACATTGAACATACACATCAGGTAAAAAATTCATTTCAATTACATTGACTCCCTGACCTTTACAAGCTTCGCATCTTCCTCCTTTCACATTAAAGCTAAATTGACCAGCCTGATAACCTCTTGCTTTTGCTTCTACTGTGGCAGTAAATATCTGCCTTATAGGATCAAAAGCACCAGTATATGTAGCAGGATTTGATCTTGGAGTTCTTCCTATTGGAGATTGATCAATAACGATAACTTTATCAATTGCCTTTATACCCTTTAACTCTTTTACACCTTGAGGAAAAGGAACTTTTAATCCTAGAGAATGACACAATGCAGGATGAAGTAATTCATTTATCAAAGTGCTCTTTCCACTTCCACTTACACCAGTTACAGAAACTAACCTTCCTAAAGGAAATTCCACAGAAATATTTTTTAAATTATTTTTAGAGCAATTATTTAAAATTAAACTTTTTTTTACAGATGATCTACGTTCTTTTGGAGTAGGAATCGACTTCCTACCACTGAGATAAGCTCCAGTTAATGACTTTTCTGAATTTAAGACATCTTGATAAGATCCTTTAGCAATAATTTCCCCACCATAAACACCTGCCCCTGGACCAATATCTACTAAATAATCTGCGGATTTCATAGTATCTTCATCATGTTCAACGACAACCAAAGTATTTCCCAAGTCTCTTAAGCTTTTTAATGTTTCTAATAATCTGTCATTGTCTCTCTGATGCAAACCAATACTTGGTTCATCTAATACATATAAAACGCCAGTAAGACCTGCACCTATTTGTGTAGCCAATCTAATACGCTGAGCCTCACCACCAGACAAAGTCATAGCTGGTCTATCTAAAGTCAAATAATCTAAACCTACATTAATTAAAAACTTCAAACGTAAACGAATCTCTTTTAAAACCAATTCACCTATCTGCTTTTGTTTTTCTGATAAAGATATATTTTCTTTCTTTGTCTTACCTAAACCCATGATGCGCTCTACGTGATTTAGGGTTTCAGAAACGCTTATAGAAGTTAAATCAGTAATGTTGTATGGACCAAGTTTAACTGCCAAAGCCTCAGGTCTTAATCTTTTTCCAGAACATGTCTTACAGGGAACTAATTCTAGATACTTTTCTAATTTTTGTTTAACTGATTCTCCATTGGCTTCATTCAATTGCCTTTCTAATATTGGCAAAATCCCCTCAAAAGGTCTTTCAAAACCACTAGAAGTTTTAAAACGACTATCAGCTTGAATTAATATTGGTTTATCTGATCCCAAAAGTAGAACTTTTTTTTGCAAATCACTTAAATCTTTCCAAGGAGTTTTTAATTCAAAACCATAAGCTTGTCCTACAGAATAAAGTAAAGAGAAGTAATAAGTATTATCTTTTTCACTCCAAGGAGCTATTGCAGCATAAACAGGTAATGTTTTATCAGGTATAACTCTATCCGCAGTAAATTTTTTTAAATAACCAATCCCATGACAATCTGGACAGGCCCCATATGGGCTATTAAAAGAAAATAATCTAGGAGAAAGTTCTTCAACAATAGAGCCATGTACAGGACATGCATAATTTTCTGAGTAAAGTTTTTCTCTCTCTAAGTTAGAAGGTAAGTTTTCTCCTTTTTTTGGAACAACTTCTACTATTGCTAAGCCATCGCCTCTTTTGAGACAAGTTTGTAGAGAATCATTTAATCTTTCTTGTATTCCTTCTCTTGCAATTAATCTATCAACTACTACCTCAATATTATGAATTTGATTTTTATCTAATTCAATACTATCAGCAAGTTCTCTTACCTCTCCATTGATTCTTACCCTAGCAAATCCTTCAGCAGCTAGTCCACTTATTAATTTTGTATGTGTTCCTTTCTTACCTCTTACAACAGGAGCCAACAATTGGTACCTTGTTCCTTCTGGTAAAAGAAGAATTTGATCCACCATTTCATCAATTGTTTGAGGCGCAATTGGAATCCCGCAGTGGTGACAATGCGGCTCACCAGCACGACCAAACAATAATCTTAAATAATCTTGTATCTCTGTTACTGTTCCAACTGTTGATCGAGGATTATGACTTGTAGATTTTTGATCAATTGAAATAGCAGGTGATAAACCTTCAATATTGTCAACATCTGGTTTATCTACTTGACCCAAAAATTGCCTTGCGTATGCAGAAAGACTCTCAACATATCTTCTTTGACCTTCAGCAAAAATAGTATCAAAGGCCAGAGAACTTTTACCACTTCCACTCACACCTGTAAAAACTATAAATTTATTCCTAGGTAGAGAAAGATCAATATTTTTTAAATTATGCTGACGAGCTCCCCTAATATTAATTGAGTTATCTTCTCCAAAACTACTATCAACTTTATTAACCATGTTTAAATCTAAATTATGATTTAAAAAGATTATTATAGTAGAATTTTTTCTATTTTACGCAGCTGAGCGATCAAGAAGTCTAGAAGCATATTCGTTTACTTCGCATGAACCTCCACCTATAAGTTCTATTAGTTCATTTTTTCTTTGATTTTTTGTAGTTAGTTTTGCAATTGAAGTATAAGTTATTCCATTAATTACGTTTTTATTAACTTTAAAATGAGCTGATCCCCTAGCAGCTAGGAATGGCTGATGTGTAATACATAAGACTTGTTGATTTTTAGAAATTTCTTTTATAAGCTCAACCAAAGAAAATAGAGATTTACCACTTAAACCACTATCAATTTCATCTAAAAAGAAAGTATTGGGTTTTTTAGAAATACTAGATTTAATAGCTAACAAGAATCTTGACATTTCTCCACCAGAAATAACATTTGATAATGGAGCAAGCTTCTGATCAGGATTAGCCGAAAACAAAAAATTTATATCGTCAATTCCATCGCCAGAAGGCTTACATTCAGAAAATTGAATTGAAAAATTTGCATTTTCTAAACCTAGATTGCTTAAAATCGACATTACTGAATTTTGTAACTGTTTAGCAATTTTTTTTCTTTCAGTAGATTGAATAACAAATAAAGAATTTAAATTACTTTGTAAATTCTCAATTTGAGCTTTAATCCTGCAAATCTCATTACCTTGATCATTTTGTTGAAAATACGTCTTTAATTGATCGCGCTTTTCAATTAATTGAGTTAAATCCAATGAAAAAGTTCTCTCTAAGTTTTTTAAAAAGAATAATCTTTTTTGTATTTCTGGAAGATTAGATTCATAATTTTCTATTTCTTGCAAATATGATTTTAAATCAAAAATTAAATCTTCAACATCAGCATGAATATTTAATAACTTCTCTCTAAATTTTTGAATCTTTAAATCGAAATCTGCTGTTTTATTTAAAATCTTTATTGATTGATTTATCAAAGAAGTTACTGACGGTTCATCATGACTGAAATTATTTAAGTTTTCTAATGATGATTTAATTGAATTATTAATTTCAAGATTATTTACAAGTTTATTTTCTAATAACTCTAATTCTAAAATTTCTTCACTGGAATTTAAATCAGCTTCTTCTAAACTCTTCAACATGTGTTTAATTGCCAAGTTTTTTTCTTCTTGATTCCTAGAAAATTCTATTTTTTCATCCATTAATCCTTTTAAAACTTTAGTTTCTCCCCATATACTTTTAATCCTTTCGCTAGTATCTCTTGATTCTTGGGAACATAAGTCATCAATAATTAATCTTCTCTTATCTAAAGAATCAAAGATAAAAGTGTCAGATTGACCTGCAAAATCTATTAAAAATCCTCCAAGTTTTTCTAATGATTGTCTATTAATTGGTAAATCATTAAGGCTATATTTGGATAAGATTTTATTATTTTTTTTATAAGATTTTCTTTTAATTTGTAGTTCTGAAGAAGTTATTTCAAAACCATTACTAATTAACCAATTATTAATTTGAAAAGAAGAAGAAAATATCGCCTCAATAACGCAAAAATCTTTTCCTGGACGTATTAAATGTTTTAGAGGTATATTAGTTCCACCAAATAAAGCATTTAGGGAATCCAAAATTAATGATTTTCCTGAACCTGAATCCCCAGTTATGATATTCAAACCTTTTTCGAAATTAATTTCTATAATTTCTATTAAGGCAATATTTTCTATTTTTAGTTGTATTAACATGATAAATCTTCCATATAAAAAAATTAACTTCTTTTTTAAAAAAATAAAGGTTTTAAATATATAAAGTTATGAAAGAAGATTTTACTGATTTTATTGAGGTATCTGGACTCTTAAATTATGATCCAGATACAATTTCTAAAATTTACAAAAAAAATCCTAAAAGACTTTTAAAAAGACTTTGGCAAACACTCATACCTATTTTTGCTTACATCTTTTCCGTTGGATGGGATAAATTAACTGGAAGACTGAAAAATGAACAGCAAGCAAGATTTAGAGCAAGAGAATTAACAAATTTGTTAGTAGAACTTGGACCTGCATTTGTTAAAGCAGGCCAAGCTTTATCAACAAGACCAGATATAATCCCAGGGATTCTTCTAGAAGAATTATCTGAATTGCAAGATCAACTCCCTGGGTTTGATGGCAATAAAGCTATGGAGTTAATAGAAGAAGATTTAGGATACAAAATAAATGAGATTTTTTTAGAAATTGATAAAGAGCCAATTTCCGCTGCTTCTTTAGGGCAAGTGCATAAAGCTAAATTAAAAAATGAAGAGATCGTTGCAATAAAAGTACAACGGCCAGGTTTAAGAGAACAAATAACCTTAGATCTTTACATAGTGAGAAATATTGCTTATTGGCTAAAAAACAATATCGGATTAATAAGAAGTGATCTAGTTGCTTTGATTGATGAATTAGGCAAGAGAGTTTTTGAAGAGATGGATTATCTAAACGAAGCTGCAAATGCAGAAAAATTTAGAGATATGCATAAACATAACAAAATGATTGCCGTACCAAAAATTTATAAAGAAATAACTTCAAGAAGAGTTTTAGCAATGGAATGGATAGACGGTACAAAATTAACAAATTTAGAAGACGTAAAAAAATTAGGAATTAATCCTGATGAAATGATTGATATAGGGGTGCAATGCAGTTTAGAACAGCTTTTAGAACATGGTTTTTTTCATGCAGACCCACATCCAGGTAATTTATTAGCCTTAGAAGATGGAAGATTATGTTATCTAGATTTTGGAATGATGAGCGAGGTTTCCAGAGAATCTAGATCAGGATTAATTCAAGCAGTAGTACATTTAGTAAATAAAAACTTCGATAAATTATCTCAAGATTTCGTAAAATTAGGATTTTTATCAGAGGAAGTTAATCTAGAACCCATTGTTCCAGCATTTCAAGATGTTTTCATTAACGCCGTTGAACAAGGAGTTTCAAAAATGGATTTTAAAAGCGTTACAGACGATATGTCTGGTGTTATGTATAAATTCCCTTTCAGACTACCTCCATATTATGCACTTATAATTAGGTCATTACTTACATTAGAAGGAATAGCTTTAAGCGTAGATCCAAACTTCAAAATATTAGGCGCAGCTTATCCATATTTTGCAAGAAGATTGATGGAAGACCCTGATCCACAATTAAGGGAAAGCCTTAAAGAAATGCTTTTTGATAATAAAAAATTTAAATGGGACCGTTTAGAAGATCTGCTTTCTAACGCTGCAAAGCAAACAAATCTCGATTTAGAAAAACTTTTAGACGAAGTTATAAATCTTCTCTTTTCTCCAAATGGAGGATTTCTTAGAAATGAGATAGTTGAAGGTTTAACAAATCAGATAGATTTACTTAGTCTAAAAATATTGAAAAGTTTGAATAACTATCTTCCACAATCAATTAAATTAAATACTATTAACGAAAATAACAACTTGAATGACCTTATAATGTATGTAGAGCCATTGAGAAACTTTTTAGAAATTTTACAAAAAGTACCCGGGTATTCAATTGACATTTTTCTAAAAAGGGTTCCAAGACTTATAAATGAGCCCTATACAAAAGAAATGGGTATAAAAATTGCAAAAAAAGTAACTGAAAAAGGAGTAGTAAGACTTGTTAAGATTGCTGCTGGTGCAAATATCTAAATGAAGCTTAGTAAAATTTTAATATTTAAAATATTTTTTATTTTAGTAATTTCTCCATTATTTTTAAATGTTCCAAAAGCTAATACTGCTGAAGAAATTAAAATCACATACAGCATATTTTCTAGAACAATTAAAGTAAATTCTTTAAAAACTTTTGCTAAAGAAGGTAAATCTACAAGACAATTAAAAAGAATTTTGAAAGCAACCGGGTCTCCCGATAAAGAAATTAGAACAGTTTTAAATAAAGATTTTGAAGTTCCTATTACCATTGCAAGCAAATTAGTATATTCTGAAATAGGAAATGTTTTTTTAACAAGACTTTCATCTATTATCCACCCACCCAGAGCAACTGATGAAAGAACAGGTATGTTGGCCCTTAGAGCAAGCGTAATTCAAGGAATTAACATAGGAAATGGAAAAATAAATCTAATAAATTTTTTTGAAGGATATCCAACTAAAACTGTAATTTTAGATGTCAGCGCTTTGAGCAAAGTTATGAATAAAGTAGAATCGATTTCAGAATTATTAACCTTTTTCACCAATTCTCCTCTAGAAAAAATCAAAACAAATTAAACAACCATGGTGTTATTAAATAAAATCAAAAATAAACTGCGTATTAATTACAGAAAAAAAAGATGGCCAGGTCTAATAGAAGCTTATAAACAATATCTCCCAGTTACAAAGAAAACTCCTATTATTTCCCTCAATGAAGGAAATACACCACTAATTCTAAGCGAGTCAATTAGCAACTTAATTGGAAATGGAACAAAAGTTTTTTTAAAATATGATGGCCTTAATCCAACAGGATCTTTTAAAGATCGTGGTATGACTATGGCAATTAGCAAAGCAAAAGAAGAAGGCCGTGAAGCAGTAATTTGTGCAAGTACTGGAAACACCTCTGCTGCTGCTGCTGCATATGCTTCGAGAGGAGGATTAAAACCTTATGTTTTAATCCCAGAAGGATTTGTTGCACAAGGAAAGCTTGCGCAAGCATTAATGTATGGCGCTGAGATAATATCTATTAATGGAAACTTTGATAAGGCTCTTGAAATTGTTAGAGATTTATCCTCAGAACATCCTATAGAACTTGTTAATTCTGTTAATCCATATCGAATACAAGGACAAAAGACAGCAGCTTTTGAAATAGTTGATGACTTAGGTCATGCTCCTGATTGGCTTTGTATTCCAATGGGTAATGCAGGAAATATAACTGCTTATTGGATGGGATTTAAAGAATATTCAAAAATAAAAAGAAATTTAAAATTACCAATAATGATGGGTTTTCAATCCGAAGGCTCTGCTCCATTAGTAAAAAATATAATAGTTAAAGATCCAGAAACAATTGCAACTGCAATAAGAATTGGAAATCCTGTAAATAGAGAAAAAGCAAAAAAAGTAAGGAAAGAGAGTAAAGGAGACTTTCAGTCAGTTACAGATGAAGAAATAATCAATGCTTATAAAATTCTTGCCAAAGAGGGAGTATTTTGTGAACCTGCCAGTGCAGCATCAGTTGCTGGACTGATTAAAAATAAAAATAGAATTCAGAAAGAATCGACTATTGTTTGTGTTCTGACTGGAAATGGATTGAAAGATCCTGATTGCGCTATAAAAAACAACGATGCTATTTTTAGGAAAAATATTGAACCTTCATTAAAAAATATAACTAAAATCTTAGGATATTAAAATCCAAAAAAAATAGTGTCTGTGGAAATCAATTAAAAACAAACCTCATTTGTTGAAAAGTACATAATAAGAAATTCTATTTGTTGAATAAATTTAAAATTTTCGAAAAAAGTAAAAAATATTCAACAAATAAAAAATTTTTTACACATATTCTTTTCTTCGTAAACTAAATAGACAAGCTGTTTTATTTAAGAATTCCACAGTTCCCACAAGAACTACTACTACTAAATTTTTTATTTTATTATTTATTTTTATATTAGAAAAAGAGTAAAAATAAATTTATTGAATTTAATTTACGAAAAAAGTATATTGTATTTGTAAAAAGTTCCAAATTCTGATGGAAATTATTTGTAATCAAAATGAATTAAATAATGCTATACAACTAGTAAGCAAGGCAGTTGCTTCAAGGCCAACGCATCCAATTCTTGCAAACATACTTTTAACAGCTGACGAAGGAACTAATAAAATTAGCGTCACAGGATTTGACTTAAATTTAGGAATTCAAACTTCTTTTGATGGAACTGTTAAAAATAGTGGAGCTATTACTATACCTTCAAAACTTTTATCCGAAATAGTAAACAAACTACCTAATGAAACTCCTGTTTCTCTAGAAGTAGACGAGAATTCAGATAATATCCTAATAAAAAGTGACAGAGGTTCTTTTAATCTAAAAGGGATTCCCTCTGATGAATATCCTAATTTACCATTTGTTGAAAGCGGTACTTCTTTGAATATTGATCCTAGTTCTTTTTTAAAGGCTTTAAAATCTACCATTTTTGCCAGTAGTAATGATGATTCAAAGCAACTACTCACAGGTGTCAATTTTACTTTCAAACCAAATTATTTAGAGTCTGCTTCTACAGATGGTCATAGATTGGCTGTTGCTTTAATTGGTAATGAAGAACATATTGAAAATAAAGAAAACTTATCTTCAAATGTTGATGATTTATCGGTAACTATCCCAACTAGATCATTAAGAGAAATTGAAAAACTAGTATCTTTGAGAAGCTCAGAAAATTCAATTAAGCTTTTCTATGACAAAGGTCAAGTAGTATTTATATCTTCTAATCAAATAATTACTACAAGAACTTTAGAAGGTACTTATCCTAATTATTCACAATTAATTCCTGATTCTTTTTCTAAAATTCTAAATTTTAATACAAAAAAATTAATTGATGCATTAGAAAGAATTGCTGTTTTAGCTGATCAGCAAAGTAGTGTTGTAAAGATTAAATTAGATGATACAGATTTAGCTTCAATCAGCGCAGATGCTCAAGATATTGGAAATGCAAATGAATCAATACCTGTTTCTTATTCTGGAGAAAATTTTGATATTGCATTTAACGTAAGATATCTGTTAGAAGGTTTAAAAGTTATTGCTTCTGAAAATGTACTTTTAAAGTGTAATATTGCAACTACTCCAGCTGTTTTTGTACCAGAAGATAATCTTAATTCTTTTACTTATTTAGTTATGCCTGTGCAGGTTCGTTCTTAATTTGAAATTACCTAAAGAAATTTTATTAAGTGAATTACTAAATTATAGTGTTAAGGGTAATATGGTCCTTAATTATGGAAATGGTGAAAATGTTTGGATGCACCCTCCAGTTCACCGGATTCTAGGATGGTACTCTCGTCCTTCAAATTTTGATTTAAAAAGAAATGTTTGGCGATTAAATCAAATTACTCAAATAATAGATAATGAAATTTATGTCAAAGGCGATCCAGCTATTTCGGATTTAGCAACTTTAAATAGGTTCCCAACTTTAATAGAAGCTAATCTTATAAATATAAATGGATCAAAAATAGGAGTCATTGCAGATTTTTTATTTGAAATGAAAACGGGAAAAATTAAATATTACTTAGTTTCTAGATCTAATCCTAAGATTCCAGGTTCTAGTAGATGGAAATTAACTATTGATAATATCAATGACCAACAACCGGGATTGGTATTTTGTGAAAGTAATTCTTTAGATGATTTATCTTTAATAAAATCAAGTATTAAAAATGAATTTATGCAAAAAGGGAAAAAAATTTTTGATAGATTTGATGATATGAAAAATATTGCTTCTAATAGATTAGAGGAATGGCTTGAAGAAGATGAAGATATTAGCCAAAACTTAGATTTTAAACAAAAAAGTTTTTATAATAATGACAGAACATCTATACCGTCTAGTGAAAAAAAAGAAGATGACCCTTGGATATAAATAATGATAAATCAAGAAAATAATGATCTATATGATCTTAATGAAGCACTACAAGTTGAAAATTTAACACTTAATGATTACGAAGAAATTTGCAAAAGATTAAAGAGAAAACCTAATAGAACGGAATTAGGCATGTTTGGCGTTATGTGGTCTGAACATTGTTGTTATAGAAATTCAAAACCTTTACTATCTAAGTTTCCCACTAAAGGTAAAAATGTTTTAGTTGGACCTGGAGAAAATGCTGGCGTTATTGATGTTGGAAATAATCAAAAACTTGTTTTTAAAATAGAAAGTCATAATCATCCTTCTGCTATTGAACCTTTTCAAGGCGCAGCAACAGGTGTAGGAGGAATTTTAAGAGATATATTTACAATGGGTGCAAGGCCAATCGCAGTATTGAATTCATTGAGATTCGGCAACCTTGATAAATCATCAAATGTTGATTTACTACGAGGAGTTGTATCCGGTATTGCACATTATGGAAATTGTGTAGGTGTGCCGACTGTTGGAGGTGAAATTGACTTCGATGATAGTTACTCTGGAAATCCTCTAGTGAATGTTATGGCTTTAGGACTTTTAGAGACTGAGGAAATCGTTTGTTCTGGAGCTAAAAATGTAGGATCACCAGTGTTATATGTTGGTAATACAACTGGCAGAGATGGTGTTGGTGGTGCTAGTTTTGCTAGTTCAGAATTAACTACAACTTCATTGGATGATAGACCTGCAGTTCAGGTAGGTGATCCATTTATTGAGAAAAGTCTTATTGAAGCTTGTTTGGATGCTTTCAAGACAGGGGATGTAATTGCAGCTCAAGATATGGGTGCTGCAGGTTTAACATGCAGTAGCGCAGAAATGGCCGCAAATGGAAATTTAGGGATATCTATTGATTTAGATTTGGTCCCTTCTAGAGAAGATGATATGTCCTCATACCAATATTTATTATCTGAATCGCAAGAAAGAATGTTGTTTGTCGTTAAAGAAGAAAAAATTAATGATCTTATTGAAAAATTTAATAAATGGGGATTATATGCCAGTGTTATTGGTGAAGTGATAGGAACTAATGAGGTAATTATTTCTCATAAAGGTAAAATTGTGGCCCAAATACCTACTTCTGCCTTATCTGATGATACTCCTGTAAATTTTCACAATGTGATTAATAATCCACCCGATGATCTTTTAAATAAATGGGAATGGAAAGAAAATGATTTACCAGAAATTCATGAGCAAAAAATATTTTCATTGAAGGAAAATAAGAATTTTTCTTTTTCAGAAATCATTTTAAAACTACTCTCTAATCCATCAATAGCTTCTAAACGATGGATTTATAAACAATATGACTCTCAAGTTCAGGCAAATACAGTTTTTAAACCTGGAAAATCAGATGCAGCCGTAGTAAGACTAAGGGAACAAAATAAAAAAAATAAAAGTAAAGTATTTTCTGGTGTCGCTGCTTCAGTTGATTGCAATAGTAGATGGGTTGCGCTTGATCCTTTTAGAGGATCTATCGCTGCCGTTGCAGAGTCTGCTAGAAATGTTAGTTGTGTTGGTGCTGAACCAGTAGCAATTACAAATAATTTAAATTTTTCTTCCCCTGAGAATGAAATAGGATATTGGCAACTTTCATCTTCATGTAATGGAATTGCTGAAGCCTGTAAAGCTTTAGAAACTCCTGTTACAGGAGGTAATGTATCTTTATATAATGAATCTAAAAATAAAGATAATCTAATTACTCCTATCAATCCTACTCCTGTTATTGGAATGGTTGGAAAGATAGATAATGTCGAAAAAGCTATAAGTAGTGAATGGAAAAATATTGAAGATGAAATCTGGTTAATTGGTTCTTCCAAATCAGAAATAAAAATTGCAGCTAGTTCTTATCTGGAATATTTTCATGGAGAAATTACAGGTCGGCCTCCAAAAATAGATTTGTTGGATGAAAAGTTTTGCCAGAGTTTTTTAAGAAATGCGATTTTAAAAAGTCTTGTAGTTTCTTCTCACGATATAAGCGACGGAGGTTTAGCTATAGCTTTAGCAGAGTCTTGTATTTTGTCCGCAAGGGGTGCAACTATAGAATTAGAGAAAGATTTAAATAGAGTTGATAATTTATTGTTTGCCGAAGGGGGGTCAAGAATTATTTTTTCAATTAGTAAAATGAAACAAAATGAATGGCTTAATTATTTAAAACAAAATCAAATAAATTTTCCATCAAGTGTTTATGTAAAAAAAATAGGATACGTATCTAGTGACACGCTGAAGATAAAAATCAACGAAAAAAATATTTGCAATATTAGGGTTGAGGAATTAACCGAAAAATTTAATAATAGTATTTCAGATTACTTTTAAATATGAAAAACATTTCTCAACTATTAATCATTTTAAGATATTAAGTTATGTGCGGAATAGTTGGAATCGTTTCTTCAAATGATGTAAATCAACAAATTTACGATAGTCTTTTGCTTTTGCAGCATAGAGGTCAAGACTCAACAGGTATAGCAACAATGGAAAATACTGTTTTTCATATACATAAGGTTAAAGGTCAGGTTAATACTGCTTATAGAACTAGAGATATGAGGAATTTAATTGGCAAAATTGGATTGGGTCATGTTAGGTATGCAACAAAGGGATCAGCAGAAAGTGTAGAAGAAGCACAGCCTTTTTATGTTAATGCTCCTTATGGAATTGTTTTGATACATAATGGAAATTTGACTAATACCAGAGATTTAGAAAAACAGTTATTTAATGTCGACAAGCGGCATACAAATTCTTCAAGTGATACTGAAATGTTGTTAAATGTATTTGCGACAGAATTACAAGAACAAATTCATAATCAAGAATTAGAACCTGATATTATTTTTAATGCGGTCAAATCTTTACATAAAAGAATTCAGGGGTCATATGCTTCAATTGCGTTAATTTCAGGACATGGTTTATTAGCATTTAGAGATCCTTTTGGTATTAGGCCTTTAGTCATAGGAAAAAGACTTTCATTAACCACAAAAAAAGAAGAATGGATGGTTGCAAGCGAATCTTTAGTACTTGAGAATAATGATTATGAAGTAGTGAGAGATGTAGATCCAGGAGAAGCTGTTTTTATAAATCTTGATGGGGAGTTTTTCTCTAAGCAATGTTCTGAAAATCCAATGTTATTTCCCTGTGCTTTTGAATATGTTTACTTAGCTAGGCCAGATTCAATTATGAATGGAATTTCAGTTTATAAAGCTCGTTTAAAGATGGGAGATTATTTAGCAGAAACAATAAAAGAAACAATCAATTCTGGAGATATTGATGTAGTTATGCCTATTCCTGATTCTTCTCGACCCGCGGCAATGCAAGTTGCAAGACAGTTAGGGATAGAATATAGGGAAGGTTTTTTTAAAAATAGATATGTTGGCAGAACATTCATAATGCCTGGTCAGCAGAAACGTAAGAAATCTGTAAGGCAAAAATTAAATGCCATGAGTGCAGAGTTTAAAAATAAAAATGTATTAATTGTTGATGACTCGATAGTAAGAGGTACTACTTCAAAAGAAATTGTCCAGATGGCTAAAGATGCAGGAGCAAATAAAGTTTTTTTTACATCAGCAGCTCCTCCTGTTCGTTATCCTCACGTTTATGGAATTAATATGCCTAATAGAGATGAATTAATAGCTCATAATAGGACAATAAGTGAAATCGCCGATAAACTTGAAATTGATAACCTTGTTTATCAAAGTGTTGAAAGTTTGCGTAAATCTATAATTGGTGATTCTCCTATTAAAGGTTTAGAGATGAGTTGTTTTACTGGTGATTATGTAACTGGAACAGTAAATCAAGAATACTTAAATTGGGTTGAAAATGAATATAAATCTTAGTCGAGAAAGTTTTCAAGTCGGAAACAATTTTCAAGGTATTCATCATTATCTAATTTTAAAAAATCAATTAAAAAGTTTGATTTATTGGATTTGAAATTTAATTTATTTAGGTCTAATCTTGCAGATTTATTTTTATTAGTTTCAATATCAAGGTAATGGTTACTTGCCATTATTTTGAGGAAGTAATCGTTTTTAAGTTGGGTTTTTTCATTCAAATATCCCAAACTGTATTCATTTGAGCAGTAAATTTCATTACTATTTATGCAAAAGATTTTTCCTTGTTTAGATATTAAAAAAATATTTTCTCCATCATTAAATGTACAACAAGAAACGATTTTTTCAGTTGGTAAAAGTTTTGCAATTATTAATCCTTGGGATTGTTTAGAAGTTGGCGTTAAAAATTTATTTGATAAATTAAATTTAAAAATTCTTCCTATCGAGGTTAATATTATTAAATCTTTGCTTTCATTAGAAATAAAAGAATCAATTGTTTTTAAATTATTTTTTAATTTTGTAATAGTGAAAGATCTATTACTTTTAATCATATCTTCATCAAATAAAACTTTTTTAAATCTTCCATCTGAATTTAATATGCATAAATAATTTTTAATTTCTTTTTTAATTGAATGAAAATTTATTATTTCACTAGGATGAATATTTCCAAGAATTTTATTATCTAATTTATAGTCTTTATTAATACTTGATTCCCAATCAATGTTAAATACTTTTCCTGTATTTGTGATTCCAATTAATTTTATATTTTTTTCAATATTACATATAAATTTTTGAATATTTTTATTATCTATAATTTTATTTACAACCTCAAATGATTTCTTGTAATTACCTAAAATCATCCTTTTTAAATAAAGTCTATTGTCTATGTATAATTTTGTTTTTTTATTTATAAAGTCTTCTAATATCTGATTATTAAGCGTTTCTAATTCTTCATTTTGATTTATATTTTTAATTATTTTTGTTTTACGTATAACATTGTATTTTTTCTTTAATATTAATAATTCTTCTATAAGTAATTCAAGTAATAATTCTCTTTCGTTCAACAATTTTTGAAAATAATTCTTTTTTTCTTCTAAATTTTTTATATCGTTATCAATTTGATTTTTTTCTAGATTTGTTAATTTTTTTAGTGGCATATCCAAAACTGAATTTGCCTGTTTTTCACTTAAGAAAAAATTTTCTACTAATTTTGATCTAGCTTGCACAGAATTTTCTGATTCTTCAATAATTGCGATAACTTTTTTTATGTTTTTTGTAGCTTTAGATAAACCTTCTGATATTTCTAGTTTATCAAGAGTGTTTTTTAGAAAATAAAAAGTTCTTTTTCTAATTGTTTCTTCTCTAAATTCAAGAAAATAGTTGAGATATTTTTTCAGATTTAGTTGTACAGGTTTGCCTTTAATTAAAGCTAAGAATATTGCGCCAAAGTTTGTTTGGAGAGTTGTTTTTTTATATAAATTAGAAATAACAAGTTCAGAATTAGAATCTTTTTTTAGTTCTATTACAATTCTCATTCCATCTCTGTCGCTCTCATCCCTAATATCAGAAATCCCAATAATCTTGCCTGAATTAACAAGTTCTGCGAGTTTTTCAATCCAACCTGCTTTATTAATTTGGTAAGGAAGTTCAGTAATGATTATTGCATTCTTTTTATGTTTCCCTTTGCCTAAATTTACCTCTTCCGTATTTACAACTCCTCTTATCGTTATAGATCCTTTTCCAGTTTGATAAAGTTCTTCTATTGCATGACTATAAATTAATTCTCCGCCTGTAGGAAAATCAGGTCCTTTGATAATGTTAGAAAGTTTTTTATCACTAATATCTTTATTTTTAACTAAGGCAACTAAACCATCTACAATTTCGCCTAGGTTATGAGGCGGAATATTTGTTGCCATGCCAACAGCAATACCTGATGAGCCGTTCAACAATAAAAATGGAAGTTGGGCTGGAAGAACATCTGGTTCTTTTTGAGAACCGTCAAAGTTATTTGAAAAGTTTACTGTTTCTGATCCAATTTCTTCAAGAAATCCTTTATGAGCTATTGGAGCTAATCTGGTCTCAGTATATCTCATTGCTGCCGGCGGATCATTATCCACAGATCCAAAATTCCCATGCCCGTCAAGAGTAGGATATTTAGTTGAGAAATTTTGTACCAGCTTTACCAATGCATCGTAAACTGCTTGATCTCCATGAGGATGGTATTTTCCAAGTACATCTCCAACAACTCTTGCACACTTCCTGAATGGTTTATCAGGAGTTAAACCTAATTCGTACATTGCAAATATGATTCTTCTTTGTACAGGCTTAAGACCATCTCTTGCATCAGGCAACGCACGTCCAACTATGACGCTCATTGCATACTCCAAATAAGAACGTTGCATTTCTTCTTGAAGCGAGATGGAAGTGAAGTTTTTCTTATCCATTAGAGCGCAAAATTGAATAATTATTAATTAACTAAATTAAGACTAATAGGTAAAACAATATTTACCAGTATTGAACATTAAGATGATTCAATTATTTTGGATTTTGCCAGTATTACATCTTTTTTTAGTTGTTCATTTTGTAAAAGAATTTCTGTAGAGGCTTGTAATTTTTCTCCCCATAACTGTTCTTTTCTATAATCATAATTGACATATTTGGGATCTTTAGCCAAAGCTTTTTTTGCTAGCTGAATTGCTAATTTATTATCTTGGATATTTATACATGAGGCTAGGCCTAGTAATGGTTCAGCATTCTCCTCGATTGAGATTGCACTTTCAAAAAGTTTGATTGCGAGATTCACTTTGTTTTTTTCGAAATAAGCTAAACCTTGATTATTTATTGCTTGCCAGAAATCAGGTTTAATTTTTATAGATTTATCAAACAATTTGATAGCTCCCAAATAATTTTTTTCCATTAATAAAATATTTCCTAATTGAAAAATAGCTTTGTGGTTATTAGGCTCAATCTTTATTCCTTTTTCTAAAGCACTCTTTGCTTTTGTTTGTTGGGAAATTTTTAAGTAAACATTACTTTTAGCAAAATATATTTCGCTAATATTTGAATTGATCTGTTCTGCTTTATTTAGAGAATTTAATGCGTTTTTGTATTTTTTGTTAGCTATTTGTGCTTCAGCCAAAATCAACCATAGTTTTTCATCTTTTGCATTTATTTTTACAGCTAATTTGGCTAAGTTAAGACTGTCTTCATATTGACCAAAATAAAGTAGTTGATATGCATTTTTGCCAATATATAAACTTTGCTTTTGTAAATTTTTTATTGTTGGGAAATAATAATAGGGAACTATTGCTCGAACTATTTCTATTTGAAAAAAGTAAAAAGAGATCAAGAAGATCCAGATTGTTTTTTTTAAAAACTTCTTCATATTTTAATTTTTTTATTATTTATATTTGCTTGTATGTTTCTTTTCCACATCCATGGTTTAATTCTTTTTAAAGTAGTTCCTTTAAGATTTTCTTGCCACGTTTTATCGTCCCAATTGAGGGACTCAATATTAAGATTTTTAATCCATTCTTTCGGTGTAGTTTCATAATTATTGTTGTATGGCACTGATTTATTCCATGGACAAACATCTTGACAAATATCACATCCTGCAACCCATCCACCTAAATTTTTTTCTATTTTCTTTGGAATAGTTTTATCTCTGCTCTCTATTGTGTGATACGCAATGCATAGATCTGATTGTATTACAAAGGGTTCTACTATTGCCTTTGTGGGACAATGTTCAATACAAATATCACATTTTCCACAAAGTGATTGATGAGGTTTATCTGGCATTAAATCTTTTGTGAGAATCATAAAACCCAAAGTAAACCAAGAACCATTTTTTTTGCTGATTAAATTACTATTTTTACCTATCCAACCAATCCCTGCCTCCTCTGCCCATGCTTTTTCAAGAAGCGGAGAGGTATCAACACATATTTTCCATTTGCAATCAGGGATTTCTAGGTTGATCCATTTACCAATATTCTTTAATTTTTTGTGAATCACTTTATGATAATCCTCACCTTGGCTAAATTTAGCTACCTTGAGGAAATTGTTGTTGTTGTTTTGTGAATTAATGTAAGTAAATCCAACGCTTAAAACACTTTTTGCATCTTCAAAAAGTGAGCCTATATTTTTTCTTTTTTCTGCTTCCATCCATTTCATTTCAGCATGGTGGTTATTTGATAACCATCTTTCTAATGCATTAGTTCTTAATTTTACGCGCGAACTACCTGGTATTGAAGCTATTCCGGCAACTGTAAAACCTTCAAAAATAGCTCTTTCTTTTAATTTTTTACTTATTTCTTTTTTGTCTTGAATCGTATCAATCATTTCTTTTTCTTTATAGCATTTCTTTTAAAAGTTATTTTTGGAGAATAAACTTATAAATAAAATAGATATATTTAAGAAAAATATATCCTAACTTAGTAAAAACAGTTAAATTATTAGTAAAGTTAATATAGTTAAAACGTTATTTTGGTTGAATCTAATCAAAATCAAGATTCGAATTTAGGATCTAGGCTTCAACAAGATCTCAAAAATGATCTTATTGCTGGGTTGTTAGTTGTAATACCCTTAGCAACAACAATCTGGCTGTCATCATTAGTTAGTAAATTTGTTTTAACATTAGTTACTTCAGTTCCAAAGCAACTAAATCCTTTTATTACTTTAAATCCTTTATTACAAGATTTAATTAATCTTACTTTAGGTTTAACTGTTCCTTTATTAGCTATTTTGCTTATAGGCTTGATGGCGAGAAATTTTGTAGGAAGATGGTTATTAGAATTTGGAGAGGGTACTTTATCAAAAATTCCAGTAGCTGGAGCGGTTTATAAAACTCTTAAACAATTGCTAGAAACTTTTTTAAGTAATAAATCTAATAGATTTAGAAGAGTTGTTTTAGTTGAATATCCTCGTGAGGGACTATATAGTGTAGGCTTTGTAACTGGAGACGTAGGACCTTCTCTACAGCCAGAATTGGAAGAAAAGTTACTTAGTGTTTTCATCCCTACAGCACCAAACCCAACTACTGGTTGGTATACACTCGTTCCTGAGTCTTCTGTTAAGGATTTGGATATTTCTGTTGAAGATGCTTTTAGAACAATAATTTCGGCTGGGATAGTTAATCCAGATGAGAAAAATAACACCACAAATCCAACATTTTCAAAATTGTTTTCTCAATTACGAGCTTCCACTAATACTTCTTCTTAATTGATGCATAATAGATCCCTTTCTAGAGAATTATCTTTAATTTCTCTTGGCCTTATAAAAGATAAAGGTGATTTTAAATTAAATAAATTTCAGATAGAAGAAATTTTTGAATCTGCTTTGGATTCTCTAATAAACCATTGCAGAGAGGAATTAGATAATTGCGAGTCAGAGTTAGAAAATGCTTCACAAAAAATATTAGATAGTGAATTGCAAGAAGGTGTTGATTCCTCTTATTCAAATGTTCGAGATGAGTTAAAAAAATCTCTGACAAAAATTGAAACCGTAATGAATACACTCTCTGTCACTCTAGACTTTCCAAAATTAATTGTTTCTAGCGGTCAAATAGATATTAGAGAGGATGTAAATCAAAGGATTTGTAATATAATTAATAATCTTAAAAGTATTGATTCTGATATTGATCAAGTAATGGATGGCTGGAGATTAAAAAGATTACCAAGAATTGATAGGGATATTCTGCGTCTAGCTTACGTGGATATCAATTTTTTGAATACACCTGTCGCTGTTGCTTGTGATGAGGCTGTTAATTTAGCTAATAAATATAGTGATTTGCAAGGAAGAAAATTTATTAATGGAGTTTTAAGGAGATTACAAACAATTTAATTGTCATAATTATTTGATATAAATAAATAGTATTTAGAAAAATTTTAATTACGAACTATAGATAATAATGACTAATACTGATTCTGATAATTCTCGTGAATGGGCTGCACAAGCTTATGCACTTTTAAAAAAACGACAGGAAGAGCAAAAGCAAGAATTAGAGAAACAGGAAGAGCAAAAGCAAGAATTAGAGAAACAGGAAGAGCAAAAGCAAGAATTAGAGAAACAGGAAGAGCAAAAGTCTGCAATGGTATTAGCTGCTCAAGGAAAAAAAATAAATCAAATATCGATTGATGAAATTGATTGGTTAACTAAATTACGGAGAGGATTAGAAGAAACCCGAAAAGGATTTGTTACTGAATTATTGGATAAATTGGGAGATGATCCTCTTACTCCTGAATCTCTTGATGATTTAGAGACTTTATTAATAAGAGCTGATGTAGGGATTGATTCAACCGATAAAGTTATAAGTTCTCTTAGAACAAAATTAAACGAGGAAGTCGTGGGTGGAGAAGCAGGAATAAAATTCTTGAAGAAGGAATTAAAATTAATTATCGATAAACCAATAAAAAATTCGGGCTCTGATCTTTTAGTTCCCCAAAAGGGTAAGTTAAATGTCTGGTTATTAGTAGGAGTTAATGGTGTTGGTAAAACTACTACATTAGGAAAATTAGCATATTTGTCATCAAAAAGTAATTATAAAACTTTGATTGCTGCTGCTGATACTTTTAGAGCGGCTGCAGTAGAACAACTTAAAGTATGGGGAGATAGAAGTAATGTTGACGTTATATCTAATCAATCAAAAAATGCTGATCCAGCTGCTGTAGTTTTTGATGCAATTAATTCTGCAAAAAAAAGAAATGTTGATTTATTACTTGTTGATACAGCTGGTAGATTGCAAACAAAAAATAATTTGATGGATGAATTAGCAAAAATAAAAAAAATTATTGATAAAAAGGTCCCAGATGCAATTGTTGAATCATTATTAGTTTTAGATGCAAGTCAGGGACAAAATGGCTTAAAACAAGCAAAAAGTTTCGCTAAATCAGCAGATTTAAGTGGAGCAATTATTACTAAATTAGATGGCACTTCTAGAGGAGGAGTCTCTTTAGCTGTATCTGAAGAAGTAAATTTGCCTATAAGGTTTATTGGAGCTGGAGAAGGTATAAAAGATTTGAGACCATTTAATAGTTATGAATTTGTAGAGGCTATGCTTGCAGATAAATAAATATTTAATTAATTTTTTTTAAAAACTTAAATTTAATGTTAAAACATATTTATCTATTAGATTTGTTTTGACAAATAATCAAAAAGAAAAAATATTTTCGAATAAATTTATCCAAAATTTTTTAGAAAATGATTCTAAAGTAACTCTAAAAAATAAATATAAATTTGCTGAAATTGCATCTTCATTAGCATATTATTTAAAATCATTTTCCAATATAAATAAATTACTGGATTATGTATGCTTAATTTTTAAACATATTTTTTCTGAGAATATAATTTTAATTATTCCTTTAAATTATGAGGGGGAGATATGGAATGAAAATATAAAAATTTCTTCTAATGATGAAAATTTAGCATTACGAGAAGAAATTAATAGTTTTTTGAATCAATTTCATTTTTCAAAAAATTTTAAAATAAAAGAAATTCTAACTTTTGAAAATGCTTTAAAAAATAAATTTAAAGAGCATAAAATTGAAGCAAAAAAAATAATATCCAGAGGCAAATGTAGAGGATTTATTTATATTTTTAGCGAAGATATTTCTAGACAGTCGATTACTGAAGATAGTAATTTTAATTTTATTGAAAATTGTCTAGCTGTTGGATTAGAAAATCACTACTTAATAAAAACAAAGAAAAAGCATGAAAATGTAGATAGAGAAATTTCTACTGGTGCTGAAATTCAATCTCAATTACTCCCGGATTATTGTCCAATTATCCATGGTATAGACCTGGCTGCACATTGTAGACCAGCTCTTCAGCTCGGTGGAGATTACTATGATTTTATGTGCTTAAAGACGAATATCTCTGAAAAAAGGAAAGAAAAATCAAGATGGGCCTTTGTAATAGGTGATGTCATGGGTAAAGGGATTCCAGCCGGTCTTTTAATGACTATGTTAAGAGGAATGCTACGTGCAGAGGTTCTTACAGGTCTGCCTCCAGATAGAATTTTGCATGATTTGAATCAACTAGCAATAAATGATTTAGATCAATCGCATAGATTTGTGACATTATTTTACTCAGATTATGATCCTAGAACTAGAAAATTGAGATTCGCTAATGCAGCACATAATCCTCCTCTGCTTTGGAAAAGTTCAGATCAGAAAATTATTAAATTAGATGCAGAAGGATTTGTACTTGGACTACAAAAAGATGCTGAATATCATTGTGGTGAAATCAAGCTTAATCAAAATGATTTAGTTCTTTATTACACAGATGGAGTAATTGATACTTCTAACTCTTTAGGACAAAGATTTGATGAGGAAAGATTAATTAAAACCCTTACAAAATTATGCAAGCAATCTTATACATCCCAAGAAATTTTAAATAAAATATTTAAAAAGTTAGATGATTTTACAGGGCAAAATAGACATCTTGAAGATGATGCCTCGATGGTTATTTTTCAATTGAAATAGATATTTTTTGTCACTTATATAAAAAAATGCTTTATTAGAGATACTTAAAGTTACTAATTGATATGGCAAAAGTTTGGAGTAAAAGGTTTGATAATGCACTTGACCCTTTTATTGAAAAGTTTAATGCCTCAATTGGTTTTGATAGAAAGCTTATTTTAGAAGATTTAGATTGCTCGATTGCTCATGCGAAAATGCTTGGCAAAACAAAAGTTTTATCTTCTTCTGAAGCTTTGCAAATTATTAATGGTTTAGAGTTAATAAAAGTTGAGTATTTGGAGGGTAAATTTTCTCCTAGTCCACCTTCTGAAGATATTCACTATTGCATAGAAGAAAAGCTGATAAGTTTAATTGGTGAAACTGGAAAAAAATTACACACAGGTAGAAGTAGAAATGATCAAGTTGGTACAGATATAAGATTGTGGCTAAGAAAAGAGATTGACAATATTGAAATTTTAATAACCGATTTGCAAAAATCCTTCTTAAATCTTGCGAAATCCAATATTTATACCTTAATTCCTGGATATACCCACATGCAAAGAGCTCAACCATTATCTTTGGCTCATCATTTATTGGCTTACATAGAAATGCTCCAAAGAGACCGTGAAAGGTATAAAGAAGTACGCTCAAGAGTTAATATTTCTCCGTTAGGAGCTGCAGCATTAGCTGGAACAAAAATAAAAATAGATAGGCACTTTACAGCTGCAGAATTGGGTTTTGAAAAGATTTATAAAAATAGTATTGATGCAGTAAGTGATAGAGATTTTTGTATAGAGTTTGTTTCTGCATCTGCTTTGTTGATGTCTCATTTAAGTAAAATTTCAGAGGAAATAATTTTATGGGTAACTGATGAATTTTCTTTTGCAAAATTAACAGATAAATGTGCCACAGGAAGTAGCTTAATGCCGCAGAAAAAAAATCCTGACGTTCCAGAATTGATAAGAGGTAAGACAGGAAGAGTGTATGGACATCTTCAGGCATTGTTAACGATGGTCAAAGGGGTACCACTTTCATACAATAAGGATTTTCAAGAGGATAAAGAGCCAATATTTGATACTGCAGAAACAATATCTTCTTGTATTAAAGCAATGACTATTTTAATTAATGAGGGCATTGAATTTAATATTAAAAATTTATCTGATTCTGTAGAAAATGACTTTTCTAATGCTACTGATTTGGCAGATTACTTAGTTGGTAAAGATGTTCCTTTTAGGACCGCCTATCAAGTTGTTGGTCAAATGGTTAAATATTGCCTGGAGAGAAAAATGTTATTTAAAAATCTCAAAATTGAAGAATTTAAAAAATTTCATCCCGAATTTGATGAGGATGTTTTTGTGGATCTTAAACCTCTTAATGTCGTTAAATCAAGAAATAGCGAAGGTGGTACAGGTTTTGTTCAGGTAGAAAAAGAGGTAAATAATTGGCAAAAAAGATTGTTACTTTGAATCTCAATTATTTTTCTACAACAAGGGTATGCTTTGAAGTAGAATAGTAGAGCAATATTATTGAGACTACTTAGTGTAGTTTTTTTTAAGGTAAATTTTTTGTTGAGTTTAAAGTGAGTATTTTTGTTGGCAATTTGCCGTTCCGCGCAGAGCGTGAAGATGTTATACAGTTGTTTGCCCCTTTTGGTGAAGTTTTAAATTGTTCTCTTCCCTTGGAGAGAGATACTGGAAGGAAAAGAGGATTCGCATTTATTGAAATGGCAGATGAAGCGATTGAGTCAACAGCTATTGATGGTTTGCAAGGCACGGAACTTATGGGTAGACCATTAAGAATTAATAAAGCTGAGCCAAGAGGTTCTGGTGGATCTCGTAGAGGAGGAAGAGGCGGCTATGGTGGCGGTGGCAACAACGGCGGCTACGGTGCGGGGAAAAATGGATCTAATAGCTCTAACGCTAATAAATCTTCTGGAGCAGAAGGTTGGGAAGACAGAAGTTATGGAAATTCTTCTGATAACTCTGAATATGAAAATGGTAGGAGCAGAAGAAAAAGGGGAGTGTCCAATGAGAGCAATGCTTCAAACGAGACAAATTAGTAACCCATTTCTTCAAGCGCTGTCGTTAATTTAAATAGATATTCAATATTTAATTCTTTTTTTATAGATTTATTTGAAATTTGATTTCTCCAAATTTTAGCTTTTGGTATACCTTCAACTAAATTTATAAGATGTTTACAAATATCCCAAGATTTTCCTCCATTACTTAAATGCGCTTCTATGTATGGAATTAAGGAGAATATAATATTTGAAGCAGATTTGGGTTTTTTATTAATTCCATAAATCTTTTGATCAATTTCAGACCATCTCAAGGGATGTTTATAAATTGACCGTCCAATCATGACCCCATCAAAATCATTCAAGGCTTTTAATGATTCATCGATATTTGTTAAACCCCCATTGATTTCTATTAATAATTCTGGATTTGATTTTTTCAATTTTTTTACTACATCATAATTTAGTGGAGGTATGGTCCTATTTTGTTTTGGATTTAGACCTTTTAATATGGCTTTCCTTGCATGAACTGTAAATCTGTCTGCACCAGCATTTGCGATAATTCTTACGAAATTATTCAAATTAACGAAACTATCATCATTGTCTACACCGATTCTGTGTTTGATCGTAACCGGTAAGTTGCAATTATTTTTTAAGGATTCTATACATTTTGCTACTTTTTCAGGTTCTTTCATAAGTGAAGCGCCAAAATTTCCAGAACAGACCCTTGGACTAGGACAACCAACATTAAAGTTTATTTCGTCATAACCCCAATCCTGTGCCATTTGGGCTGCCTCTTTAAGGATTTTAGGATCGTCCCCTCCAAACTGAATTGATATCGGGTGTTCTTCATCATTAAAATCTAGAAAATTTTCTTTTTTATTCGTATAAACTAAACTCTGGGCCACAATCATTTCCGTATACAAGAGAGCTTCAGAACTTATTTTTCTCATTATCATTCTGAAATGTTTATCAGTACAATCCATCATTGGAGCAATACTTAATTTATGAATATTTTTAATAGAATTAGGCTGAATGAAATTCATTACTTTTTTGTGATTTAAATATATGAATCAATTTCTATCAAGAAGAACTTTTATTCTAATTCCTACTATGTCAATCTTAAAAATAATCTTTAAGCCTATGCAAGTATTAGCATCTTCACTTGCTTCTAAAGAAGAGTGGAATTTATCAAAAGATGAATGGAAATCTAGGCTTAGTCCAGAATCTTATTATATTTTGAGGGAGGAAGGGACTGAAAGAGCTTTTAGCAGCCAATTAAATAATGAGAAAAGAAAAGGGATTTTTCACTGTGCAGGATGCGATTTGCCGCTTTTTTCCTCAGATAAAAAGTTTGATAGTGGTACAGGATGGCCAAGTTTTTGGGATTCAATTCAAGGATCAGTAGAAACAAAAGTTGATTTCAAGTTAATTGTCCCTAGAACCGAATATCATTGCTCTAGATGCGGAGGTCATCAAGGACATGTCTTCAATGATGGGCCACTTCCCACTGGCAAAAGATACTGCAACAATGGATTAGCATTAAGGTTTGTTCCTGACTAAATATTTGTGCGGCCTTCCGCAACTTGTTTTGTGCATCACTTTATTGGAAAATAGTTTTATTAAATTTTTAGAAAAATGATTGAAAATCAATCAGACAATATTGATATTAAAGAAAATGATGTTTCTAATCAGGATAATGTTCCTGAGGATATATCATCTACCCAAAATTCAACTACCGAAAATGATGAATTATCTTCTCAAAAAACAGAAGAAATAAATACTGAAGAATTAAAAAATACTATTTCAAATAATGATGCAAGATTAGAACAATTAGAAAAAGAGCATGAAACATTAAAAAATCAATATGTAAGGATTTCAGCAGATTTTGATAATTTCAGAAAAAGGCAGTCTAGGGATCAGGACGATTTAAAAATCCAACTTGTTTCAAAGACTTTAACTGCAATACTTCCTATTGTTGATAATTTTGAGAGAGCAAGACAACAACTTAAACCAGAAAGTGAAGAAGCTCAAGCTCTTCATAGAAGTTATCAAGGATTGTATAAACAACTAGTAGAAGTTTTAAAACAACAGGGAGTTTCACCCATGAGAGTTGTTGGTCAGCAATTTGATCCAAACTTGCATGAAGCTGTATTAAGAGAACCTAGTGAAGAGTTTGAAGAGGATTTTATTATTGAAGAATTGCAGCGAGGATATCATCTAGAAGGTAAGGTTTTGAGACATGCATTGGTTAAGGTTTCTATGGGACCTGGCAAACAAAATTCACAACAGGAAGTAGAAAAGGATACAGTTGAAGGGGATATTGATTCAGAGGTAAATACTTCTGAAGATGTATAAATTCCAAATTCTTATTTGAGCATTATCTAATGGCTGATTTTTACCAAATACTTGGAGTTTCAAGAGATGCTGATGCTGACACCTTAAAAAGGGCTTATAGAAAATTAGCAAGACAATATCATCCTGATGTTAATAAAGAACCTGGTGCTGAAGATAAATTTAAAGAAATTGGCAAGGCTTATGAAGCATTAGCTGATCCTGAAACTAGAGCTAGATATGATCAGTTTGGAGAGGCTGGTCTTGGAGGTGCAGCTGGAATGCCTGATATGGGCGATATGGGTGGCTTTGCAGATTTATTTGAAACCTTTTTTAATGGTGGCTTCGGTGGACAAAATCCACAGGGAGGAAGAACTCAAAGAAGAGGTCCTCAACAAGGAGATGATTTAAGATATGACCTTAATGTTGATTTTAAAGATGCAATATTTGGCCAACAAAGAGAAATTACAATTCCTCATCTTGAGACATGTGAAGTCTGTAGGGGAACAGGTGCCAAACCAGGAACCGGACCAAAAACTTGCACAACTTGTGGAGGAAGTGGACAAGTTAGAAGAGCTACGAGAACACCATTTGGCAATTTCACACAAGTAGCTGAATGTCCTTCATGTAATGGAACTGGTCAAATAATCTCAGATCCATGTACAAGTTGCGGTGGTAATGGAGTAAAGCAAGTCAGAAAAAAATTAAGAATTAATATTCCTGCAGGAGTTGATACTGGCACTAAATTAAGAGTTTCCGGCGAGGGAAATGTTGGTTTGAAAGGGGGTCCACCTGGAGATCTTTATGTTTTTATAAAGGTTAAGAATGATTCAAAACTTAAAAGAGATGGTGTAACTATTTACTCAGAAATAGCAGTGAGTTATTTACAGGCTATTTTAGGTGACACTGTAAAAATCACTACAGTTGATGGAGATGTTAATTTAAAAATTCCAAGTGGTACGCAGCCAAATACAACTCTTTCACTTGAGAATAAAGGGGTACCTAGACTTGGTAATCCGGTTGCGAGAGGAAATCATGAAGTCTTAGTAAAAGTAAAATTACCAACTCGTATAACCGACGCAGAACGAGAGCTTTTAGAGGGTTTAGCTTCTCAATATTCAGATAAAAATATTAATTCCAGTAGTGGACTTTTTAGTAAATTATTTGGTAAAGAATCTTAATGACTTCCTTAAAGCATTTGGATCTTAAATCTGTTCCATGTCCTTTAAATGTTGTCAAAATTAAATTGGCTTTGGAGAAGTTATCTAAAAATGAACAACTTATTGTTGAACTAGATAAAGGTGAACCAGAAGAAATGGTATTAAACAATTTAAAAGAGATGGGATGTTTGTTTAAACAAATCAAAGAAAATGAAAAATTTATAAAAATAAAAATATTGAATGAAAACTAATAGTAAATATTTAGGTTTAGTTACGAAAAAATTTAATGATTTTTTTTTAGTTGATTTAAAAAATCAAGAAAACTCTGGAAATAGCGAGAAATTTTTATGTAAGGTTAAGAAGTCTATAAATTTCAAGGATCAATTAATTTATGTTGGAGACGAAGTAGCGATTGAAAAAATTGATTTTAAAAGTAAACGCGCAGTAATAACAAGTCTAAAAAAAAGAAAAAATCTTTTAGTTAGACCCTCAGTTGCAAATATTTCTAACATATACGTTACTTTTTCCGTTGAAGAACCAGAGTTAAATTTATCTCAAGTTAATAGGTTTTTGATATCAGCAGAATCAATGGGAGTTGAAGTCTCATTAGTTTTGACAAAGTGTGATTTAATTTCTGATAAAAGAAGATCATATCTACTTGATAAATTTGAGAAATGGGGTTACCAAGTAATAACTTTAAATTTACAGAAATCTGATTGTTTTAAAAATTTATTAGCTGAGTTAAAGCAAAAAGAATGTTCAATTTTTATGGGTCCATCCGGAGTTGGCAAAACTACTTTGCTAAATATGATTATTCCAGGTCTTCAAAATAGTACTGCTCCAGTTTCCAATAAAATTAAGAGAGGAAAAAATACTACTCGAAATGTTGAGTTATTTTCTATATCGAATCAAAGTTACATTGTGGATACTCCTGGTTTTAATATGCAACCTCTAGAGGTTGATATTAAGTTGTTACCAAATCTTTATTCAGAAATATATAAACAGGTAATCGAAGAAGGAATTAAGTGTAAATTTCGTAACTGCTTACATTTAAACGATGAGGGATGTAATTTAAATAAATCCTTCGAAAGATATTCTTTTTATAAAGAAATGATTGAGTCTTCTAAGAGTCACTATTATCAAAACCAGGAAGATTAAGATTTAATCCACCAGTCAAATCATTCATCCTTTCTTTCATAGTTGTAGTTGATAATTCATGAGCTTTTTGAATAGCTTGTAGAATGTTTTGCTCTATTTGTTCTTTATTTGCATTTAAGATATTTTCTTGTACTTCTACCTTTAAAGGAAGTTGGTTTCCACTTATCCAAACTTTTATCATTTCATCATCACTTTTGCCTTCAATCTCCATATTTTCAAGTTCATCTTGTAATTTTTGAGCATCTTGCTGAATTTGTTTAGCTTTTTTAAAAGCTTCTGTAAGTTGTCCAAAGTTAGGAAGTCCAAAACCCGCCATTTTGTAAAAACGTTTCTTTAGTTAGGATAGTCAAAACCAATCATTCTTACTTCCGGTTGCAAATAAATCCCTTTGTTTTGTAGTACTTTTTGTTGAATTACTGTTATTAATTCATAAATATCTTTTGAACTTGCTGAAGAAGTGTTAATTATAAAATTTGAATGCATTGTAGAAATTTCAGCACCGCCAATTTTAAATCCCTTTAAACCCATATCATCAATTAATTTTGCTGCATAATTATTTTCAGGATTTTTAAAAACACTACCAAAACTTGGTTGATGATATGGTTGTGTTTCTGTTTTTAATTTAAGGTTATTTTTGGTTGTTTGAATTAATTGTTCTAGATTTCCATTAGGTTCAAAATGTAATCTTGCACTAATAATTGTTAAATCATTTCTTTGAAAAGAGCTAAATCTATACTCAAAATTGATATCTTTTTTTTCAATTTCAAGTTTTTCAAGAGTTTTATTATTAATAACTTTTACGGAAATAAGATTTTTTGCTAGCGATAAATTACCTGTGCCAGCATTCATATAAATTGCTCCTCCTAATGTTCCTGGAATTCCGACAGCCCATTCCCCTCCTTGTAATCCATTTTTAGCAAGAGAATTAGATAATGTTGGGAGCATTACACCTGCTTCCGCTTCAACAATTCCTGAATATGGCTCTATCTTTAATGATTTCAATTTTTTTGTACAAACAACTAAGCCTTTTATGAAAATATTATTTATTAAAAGATTTGAACCTGCGCCAATTATTTGACATCTTTGTTTATTTAAATTAGCCCATTTTATTAGATATGAAAATTCTTCAATGCTTCTTGGCTCAGCAAAATATTCAGCTACTCCTCCCACTTTTATAGTTGTATAACTACTTAAATTACAGTTTTCAGAAAAAATTTTTTTATTCATAAATTAGTTATTAATTTTAATTATTTTTTTCATTTAAAATTGACCAGAAATTATGACAATCACCAGCTCCCATATTCAAAATTAAATCCCCTTTTTGAGTTAATTCGTAAAAATTCTTTGTAACTTCATAATAATTATTTATGTAACTAACATTTTTATTTTTTTTATAAATCAGATCAGTGATAATTTTCGAAGTAATTTTATCTTCGTTTCCTTCTCCTGCTCCATAAATACTGGTTACATAAATAACATCTGCTTTTGATAATTCTTCAGCGAATTCTTTAGTAAATTGCTTTACTCGAGAGTATCTATGAGGTTGAAATATAGCTATTAATCTACTTTTTTGACATTCATTATTATGTTTTTGCTGAATCAATAATCTTCCTAATTTAATCGTCTCTTTTATTTCGTTTGGGTGATGTGCATAATCATCATATAAACTTCTTTCATCTATTTGGCCTCTGAATTCAAATCTTTTTTTTGGCAGTTTCAGATATTTTATATTTTTCTTAATTTCTATAAAATCTACTCCTATCATTCTTGAAGCTGCTATTGCTGCGGTGATATTAGATAGATTGTGTAATCCTGGAATTGGAATATTTAAACTACTAATAAAATTTCCATTTTCATAATATTTTCCAATTGTATACTTTGAATTAATTTCAGTCGGAATTATTGCATAAGCTACGTTTTTAGCCGTAGTGTTTGACCACTTACAATTAGAATAAAAATTATTTCTTGAGGTTTCACAATCAAAATTAAGTAGTAATTTTTTAGAGTTTTTAGCGAAACTTTTAAAAGAAGATATGACTTCACTTAAATTAGAAAAGTGATCGCAATGATCAAAATCAATGTTATTGATTATTCCAATATCAGATTTATATTTGTCAATAGTCCCATCAGATTCATCAACTTCAGCTACTAAGTATTTTGTATTTTCTAAATGACAATTAGAGTTGTAAATAGGAATTATTCCTCCAGTTATTGAAGAAGAATTACGTGTACATAACTCAAGTATCGTAGAAAGAAATGTACTAGTTGATGTTTTTCCGTGGCTGCCTGCTACCGCCAATGCAGTATAAGTGCGCATTAGCATTGCAAGTATCTCTGAACGATGTTTTATTGATAAATTTTTTTCTCTGCAGTACGAAAATTCTTCATTTTCTGGCTTGATCGCGGAGCTTACAACAAAATTAATCAATTTGTTGGTAAATTTTGAAATAACAAATTCAATATTTTGTCGAACTTGAGAAGTAAAGATTACTGCACCTAATTTCTCTAATTTATTAGTTTCATCGTTTTTAACTAAATCAGATCCTGAAACTGAACAACCTTTTTTAAGTAAACCTATTGCTAATGCTGACATCCCAATACCTCCAATCCCAATAAAATGAAAATGACTTTTCAACAGTAATTTTTTATCCAATGTTTATCTTTTACTTAAATCAAAATAACTTCTAGGTAAAATTTTGCTATTTTTTCTTAAAAAAAATGTTTTTTTTTCTTGAATTAATACAAAACTAGACTTATTTGCTTAATAAATCAAAAAAACCTTACGTTATTGCACAAAATTCAGTATGATCAGCAACTTAGGTTAATCATTTAGAAATTATTAGTTATGACTTTGCGTGTTGCAATTAACGGCTTTGGCAGAATTGGTCGAAACTTTATGCGTTGTTGGCTTAGTAGAGGGGCTTACACCAATATTGAAGTAGTTGGAATTAACGTTACCTCAGATCCTAAGACTAATGCTCATTTATTAAAATATGACTCAGTCCTTGGTCAACTTGATGGTGTTGATATTCAATATACTGATGATACTTTTGTAATTAATAACAAGACAATTAAATGTTTCTCTGATAGAAACCCAATGAATCTCCCTTGGAAAGACTGGGGTGTAGATTTGGTTATTGAATCTACTGGAGTATTTAATACAGACGTAGGTGCAAGTAAGCACTTAGAGGTAGGAGCAAAAAAAGTCATCTTAACTGCTCCTGGTAAAGGCGATGGCGTTGGTACTTATGTAGTTGGAGTCAATGCTGATACATATAAACATAAAGATTATGATATTTTGAGTAATGCTAGTTGTACAACGAACTGTTTAGCTCCAGTAGTTAAAGTTTTAGACCAAACTTTTGGGATTAACAAAGGTTTGATGACTACAATTCATAGTTATACAGGGGATCAAAGAATTTTAGATAATAGTCATAGAGATCTAAGAAGGGCTAGAGCCGCTGCTACAAACATCGTTCCTACTTCTACAGGAGCTGCAAAAGCAGTAGCTCTGGTATACCCAGAAATGAAAGGCAAATTAACAGGAATTGCAATGAGAGTTCCAACTCCTAACGTTTCAGCAGTAGATTTTGTTTTTGAATCTTCTAAATCTGTCACAGCTGAAGAAGTCAATAATGCTCTCAAGGAAGCATCTCTAAGCTCAATGAAAGGCATTATTAAGTATGGAGATGAACCATTAGTGTCAAGCGATTATGCAGGTACCAATGAATCATCAATTGTAGATAGTGACCTTACTATGTGTATCGGAGATAACCTTGTAAAGGTGCTTGCATGGTACGACAATGAGTGGGGTTATAGTCAGAGAGTTGTAGATTTAGCAGAGATTGTTGCTAAAAATTGGGAGTAATTAAAAGTGTTTGAAAGGTGTGTTATTAAATAATTTGTTTTTTTTATTATCTTTAAATTCTATTGATGGTTCACCATCAGCAAAAAAACCAATCTCGTTAATATCTTTATCAAGTTTAGATAAATTCTTTGCCCATTTTTTTGGCAATGAGAAAACTAATTCATAATCTTCACCTCCAAAAAAATAATATTCGTCCCATTTATCTCCTTTAGGCCAATCCTTATCTTTAGGTATTTTTTCATAATTTATGATCGCTTTGCAGTTGCTAGCTATTGCTAAATCTTGTAAGGCTTGAAATAGACCATCACTGCTATCAGTACATCCTATTCTCCTTATATTTTTATTGGAGCGAGTTTTGAGGAGATTATTTAGAAAATTTGGGTAAACTCTAGGGCGACAAAAATGTTCAATGGACTTAATGATTAATCTTTCATTAAGAGAAAATTCATTATCGAAATTAATTTTATTTTGTATCAAAAATCCCAGTTTGCTAAGACCATGAATTCCTGTAGTTAAGATTATATCTCCTGGTTTACATGCGTTTCTTCGTAATTCAAGTTCACCTTGAATTCCAAAGGCCGTAATTGAAATGATTTTTTCATTCCCCTTTGAGCAATCTCCCCCTAGAATCAATCCGCCATATTCTTTTAATGCTTTATTTATTCCTTTGTATACTTCTTCAACCCAAATCCACTCAGTTCTAGCAGGTAGAACTAGGCTTATTGTAATACCTATAGTTTTCTTGCTTCCACTGGATAATAAGTCAGAGATGTTGCTAACAACTGCTTTCCACCCAAGGTCCCTAGGACAAATAGTAATGTCATTGAAATGAACATTTTCTACCAAAGAATCAGTATTAACAAGTAAATTTTCATTTTTAGTTTTGATTAAAGCGCAATCATCTGAAATTTGGTTTTTAGGCATAAATTTTCCTAGCCTATTTATTAATTCTTTTTCCCCTATATCTTCTAATATTTCTTTATGCATTTAATTTGAGGTTTTCAATCCCTTCTAAAACATCAATTGAAATTATTGTGTCATCTTTAGTTAGCTCTTCTAATACATCAAATCCATCTACAACGTAACCAAAGGCAGCATTCCTCCCGTCAATTAAATTGCGACCTGCTGGATTTAATTCTGCTTCATATAAAAAGAAGAAAAATTGCGATGAGCCATCATCAACTGCGGTATTTGAATGGGACCATCCTAGAGTTCCAAGTGTTGCAAAAGGTAATGTTGGCGTCTCTGTGTAAAGACCTAAATCTTCAAAAGTTTGATTATAAAAAGTATCTTTTTCATCAGGAATTCTAATTTCTAAGGGAACGTGACGTTCTTCGTTTGTTTCAGGATCTATGTAACCAATATCTTCACCAATTGGATCACCTGTTTGCAGTACAAAAAATTCTTCTGCTCTGTTGATAGGTAAATCTTTGTAGAAGTTTTTTGAAGATAAATCTATAAATGCTCCTGCTGTAAGTGGGGCGTTAAATCCATCCACAATTGCTTGCATATCTCCTTTGGAGGTTTTTATATTGACTTTTGCTCTGCCCAGTAATCTTGGTAAATTATCAAATTCCTGGGGAATAGAGTATGGAAATTCATTTGGTAGAAAATATTCTTCTAATCCACCTATTTTATCTAAAGCATCTCTTCGGGTCGCTATAAATGAGTATTTATCCTTTGATTTAGAGTAATCTTGAAGACTATCAAAATTTTCTTTGAGCTCTAAAAATGTTTTTTCAGCAATTTTCTTTTTATCGTTTGGTAATTCTTGAATAATTTTACTCTGGTATTTTTTTAGTAAAGATTGACATTTTGTAACAGTTTTCGTAAGAGCGGGCCATCTTCCTCCTCTTACAAGGTCACTAGTTTCTTCCAATTTGTGTTGAATTTCTTGTAACTCAACTTGCTTGATAGGGAGTGCGTTTCTGAGGATTGCATTAGGGTCTTTTACTGCATTTCCAGTAGGTAAATCAGCTAATACTTGAATAGGTTTTAAGAGAAAAACCTGTAAAATTACAATCGATAGAATTAAGAAAAGTTTGTTCTGATTTGATAAGAATTTTTGCATAGCACTCTTGCAGGTTTATGATCCTTGGGGATGTAATACAGGAATGATTTCCAGTAACGATTTTCGCACAGGTACTACCATCGAATTGGATGGACAAGTTTGGCGTGTTGTAGAATTTCTACATGTCAAGCCTGGCAAGGGTTCTGCTTTCGTGCGAACAAAATTAAAATCAGTTCAAAGCGGCAACGTGGTTGAAAAAACTTTTCGAGCCGGAGAATCAGTACAGCAGGCTATCCTTGAGAAGTCTAACCTGCAGCATACTTATGTGGAGTCTGGTGATTATGTTTTTATGGATATGACAAGTTTTGAAGAGACAAGACTCACCTCTGAACAAATCGGTAAAGGTGCAAAGTATTTGAAAGAGGGAATGGAGGTTAATGTAATTTTTCATAATGGTAAAGTTTTAGAAGTAGAACTTCCAATATCTATTACTTTGAAAGTTACAGAGACTGATCCTGGAGTTAAAGGTGATACTGCTAGTGGGGGCACGAAACCAGCTATTCTAGAAACAGGTGCTCAAGTTATGGTTCCTTTATTTATTTCTGTGGGAGAAATGATTAAAGTTGATACTCGTAATGACAGTTATCTTGGACGTGAAAATTAATGGCTATGAAATTAGATCATGATGACTTAAATCGCTTAATAGAGAAAATCTCTACAAGTGATATACAAGAGTTCTCGCTAGAGGGAGAAGATTTTAAACTCGAAATAAAAAGGAATGTATTTGATCAGAATCAAGTTATTAATAATTTAGTTTCTAATACTTCATTTGATAAGCAGACAATTGCTAATCAAAAAACTATTAATGATAATATCCCAGTTGTTAATGAGCCTGAAGCACCTCAGGTGGCACCCCCAGGACGTTCTGACCTAACTGAAATTACTTCTCCTATGGTTGGGACATTTTATAGGGCTGCAGCGCCTGGTGAGGAGCCATTCGTCGAAGTAGGAAATAACGTTAAGGTCGGTCAAACTATTTGTATTTTGGAAGCAATGAAGTTAATGAATGAAATTGAATCTGAATTTAATGCTGAAATAGTAGAGATTCTCGTTGAAAATGGAACACCAGTTGAATTTGGTCAAGTTTTAATGCGTGTTAAGCAGTCTTGAATTGTTAGTCATTTCTACGGCAGCCTTAATAGCCTCAATCATGCTCTGAGATTGAGCAATTCCTTTGCCAGCAATATCAAATCCCGTTCCATGATCTGGAGATGTTCTTATAAAAGGTAAACCGATTGTGGTATTGACTGAGTAATTAAGAGCTATCACTTTCATTGGTATTAAACCTTGATCATGATACATAGCAAGAATGCCATCATGCTTTTCAGCATTTTTGTCATTCCATGCTTTTACCGAAGAATTCCAGCAACTATCTGGTGATAAAGGGCCAAATAATCTAATATCTTTATTCTTCTCATTCCACGCAATTAATGCATCATTGAGCCAATCCTTTTCTTCATGACCTAAAAGACCTTCTTCGCCGGCATGAGGGTTTAATCCTGCTACTTTTAAAGTAGGTTTATCAGTATAGGTATTACAAAAATCTTTGAAAAGATCCAATTTAGAGTGGATTAATTCTGTAGTTAATTTCTTGGGAACCTCAGAAAGGGCTATGTGGGTTGTAGCTAGTAAAGTATTAAATCTCCAACCTGTAATTGGTGATTTTGCTGTGAATAACATTCCAACGTTTTTTACTCCACATGATTTTGCTAGTACTTCAGTTTGACCAGAGAAGTAATGACCTGCTAGAGACCATGATTTCTTGCAAATTGGTCCAGTTACAAGTGCTGAATTGGGATATTGTTTTACAATTTCTATTGCTTTTGTTAAATATTGGAAACTTGAATTACCGTAACTTGATTTAGGGTCATTATCTGATGAAGAAATTTCGAGATCATGTATCTTTAAATTTTTAGGATTTGCAAGGTTTTCTAATCCTAATGACCTAAGATTTTTATATGTATTTTGTAGATTTTTTTTTGATCCAACTAATATAAAGTCAATATTTTTTGGTATCTGATTAGAACAAAGTGCTTTTAAGATTATTTCAGGTCCAATACCTGACTCATCCCCGACGCTTAATACTATATTCAATATTTTATTTGTATTTTGAAAATTCATAAAAAGTTTTAATATATTTTTTAACTATTCAGATAGCAATTTTTTAAGCCTATTTTATAGTTTTTATAAATTAGTTTATATCCAAGTGTTTCGCATAAAAGTTTATTAGAAACTCTTCTATTTTCCATCCAAAAAGATTGAGCGATAGGTGATAATTCATCTTTTACATCCTCAAATAATATTGGCTTTGGCATTGTTAAACCAAGTAAATCGTAGCAATATTGAATAACTTCTATTTGAGAACAGGGTTCATCATCTGCAATATTAATAATTTGGTAAAACTTTAAGGAATTTTTGTTTTGTAATAGATAGATAATTGCATTTGCAATATCAGCAACATGAATTCTCGAAAATACCTGATTTTTTTTTGATATAACGCGAATTTTTTTATTTTTTATTGCTTCAAAAGTGGATCTTCCAGGTCCATAAATACCGGGTAACCTAAAAATTTGTACAGGTAAACCAGATTCAATCCATTCTTTTTCACAATTTAACCTCTTATGACTTCTTTTTTGAAAAGGGTTTGGTTCATCAATTTCAGAAACCCACTCACCCTTTGTGTTTCCATAAACTCCTGTTGTAGATAAATAGCCAACCCATTCAAGAGATAAACTTTTTAGTTTATTTTTAAGACTTCTTAATACTGGATCATTTCCATTTTTGTCGGGAGGTATGCAACTAAGAATATGTGTGACTCCATCAAAAATTTTTTTATCAGGAATAATGTTATTTTCACTGTCGAATACGAAACTATTTGGATCTTTTTTTTCAGATCTCGAACTTGTTAAAGCAGTATAACCT
>NZ_JAKVCI010000020.1:0-34181 GCF_022447305.1 Prochlorococcus sp. ALOHA_ZT_50
AAACCAATAAAGGGGGCTTAAATTTGTCCAAATTGAAAGACCCAATAGTGAAGTAAGAAATCCTATTGCAGATGTAAGCATCCATCTTTTTATTACCAGTCCTGGCAAAAGCCAACTCAAAATTCTTGAAATTTTGTTTAATAGATGAAAGTTATACTTTTTATGATATTTGTACAATCTTCTAACTCTTTTTTTTCGCTTATTCATTAAAAACCTCTTTAATTATTATCTTCAAATAAAAAATCAACTAAATTGATTATAAATCAAATTCATACATCCTTTTTTTATTTCTAAAAATAGGCAAAATGAAATATATAGATGTTTTTATATAAGTTTTGAAAAAATCAAAGCATGCAGTTGAAACAAAAAACCTCTCAATAAGCTGGGGGGAAGTTAATGTGCTTAATCAAATAAATTTTGAACTTAATGATGGAGAGAAATTAGCTATTGTTGGCCCCTCAGGTTCTGGTAAATCAACCATATTAAAAATATTAGCAGGACTCATTTTACCTACCAAAGGAGAATTAAGAATATTTGGTGAGAAGCAAACATATTTGAGATTAGATCAAAATAATCCTCCTGATGTAAGACTAGTTTTTCAGAACCCGGCTTTATTAGGATCTTTAACTATTGAAGAAAATGTAGGTTTTCTCCTTAAGAGAAATAAAAACCTATCTAAAAAGTTAATTCATGAAATAGTATCTGAATGCTTAGCTGAGGTAGGATTATTTAATGTTGAGAATAAACTTCCAAATGAATTAAGCGGAGGCATGCAAAAAAGAGTAAGTTTTGCTAGAGCATTAATTACTGATCAAACTCTTAATGCAAAGTCTAAACCTTTATTACTTTTTGATGAACCAACTGCCGGCCTTGATCCAATTGCCTCATCAAGAATTGAAGATTTAATTAATAAGACAAATGATAAAGCTAGCGGATCATCTATTGTAGTTAGCCATGTTCTTAGTACTATAGAAAGGACTTCAGATAAAGTTTTAATGCTTTATGGAGGCAAATTCAGATGGGCAGGCTCGATTGATGAATTTAAAAAGAGTAAAGATCCCTATGTATTTCAATTTAGGAATGGAAAACTTGATGGTCCAATGCAACCCAAAGACATTTAGAAATTATGCGTAGAAGCTTACGAGATTCAATAGTTGGTTTTTCCTTATTAGGAGGAATTTTAATATTCACATTTTTTTCTTTTTGGCTAAGAGGAGTGAGATTATCTTCAAAAAATTGGTACCTCTTTGCTGAATTCAATAACGCAAGCGGTTTATCAAAAAAATCTCCAGTTACTTACAGAGGAATCTTAGTTGGATCGATAGAAGATATCTTGTTCACGAATGAATCAATTAAAGCAAAAATAGTTTTAAATAATCCTGAAATTATTCTTCCAAGGCCAGCATTTGCAAGGGTAGTTACAAATTCTTTCCTTGGAGGAGATGTACAAGTTGCTTTAGAAACTAGTGACAAGACAATTCCTAAAAACATTGCAAAACCTATATCCGAAAAATGCGATACCAAATTAATTATTTGTCAGGGAGACACTATCACAGGTAAACAACTATCAAGTCTCTCAAATATAACTAATAGAATAAGTCAACTTTTAAAAGAAACAAATCAAGAAAACTTAATTGAGAACGTCGTCAACTCAATTGACCAATTTGACAGAACACAAGAAAATCTTGATGAATTAATTTATTTATCGAAACAAGAACTACAAAGAGTTGAACCTCTAATAAAAGAAATTACAATTGCTGCTAATCATTTAAATAACATTTTGTCTACTATCGATGACAAAGAAACCCTTAATGACATTAAATTGACAATTAATGCTGCTAGGTCTATCTCAACCAAAATAGATGATATGAGTGATGATTTTGAAAAATTAACACAAGATAAAGAATTAACTAAATCTATAAGAGATTTAACGATTGGACTTTCAAAATTCCTTAACGAAATTTATCCATAAGAAATATTTAGAATTCATTTATAGCATTTAAAGCCATAGCTGCAATTGCTTTATCTGTAGCTTTTGGCAATTGGACGTATTTCCCTTGAGCAGCCTCTGCTAATTCTTTACCAAATCCACTTGCTATAAATTTTCTCTCTGTATCAATTACTAAGAGTTTTATCCCAAGCATGGGATATTTTGCAGCGATATCTAGAACCTCCTGTTTTAAATTGACATTTTCATTTTCATTATCTTTTCCCTCAACCTCATTTTGTCCTAGAGATAATCCTAATGGTACATTTCCTCGGCCATCAGTGATCCCCACAACAATAACTTGACCTATATCTCCTGTTGAAAGAGCATTTTTTGCTACTTTTGCTGATTGTGTTAGTCCATGTGCCAAAGGGGATCCTCCACCACAAGGCATTGTTTCCAACCTTCTTTTTGCAGCAGTTATTGATCTTGTTGGAGGCAAAAGCACTTCGGCCTGATTACCTCTAAAAGGAATAAGAGCTACTTCATCTCTATTCTCATATGCCTCTGTTAAAAGTCTTATTACAGCGCCTTTGGCACTTTGCATTCTATTTAAAGCCATAGAGCCACTAGCATCAACCAGAAAAATTACTAAAGCCCCCGCCTTTTTTTGAAGAAGCTTTGCCCTAAAATCATTTTCTTCAATAACTATTGATTTATTAGGGTTCCTTAATCTTCTCGATTTTTGATAAGGAGCAGCAGCTCGAAGGGTAGCATCTACAGCAATTCTTTTTACTTTACCTCTTGGAATAATAGGTTTTACATATCTTCCTCTACTATCACTAAATATGACTGATCTACTCCCGCTATTCCCTGCTTTAGCTTTAGCTGATGAAAAAAGCAATAAATCAGGATCAACCATACATGCCTCAGGATCTAATATGAATTCTTCAGGTATTTCGGGAGTAGATTCTTCTTCTCCATCAGAATTATCTTCTTCTTGTTCTTGGTCTTGCTCATTATCATTTTCACTAGTCTCAGGTTCAGACTCTTCATTGTTTGATTGTGGTGGGGGTGGGGGGCTCTGATCCTCTGGAGGGGGTGGTTGAATATCATCATCTTCTGGAGGTATTTGCATTGCTCGTGGAAGAATAACTAACCTTACTGCGACTTTTAGGTCTTCAGAATTTACATTCTCATCGCCTCGAAGAGCTGCATTAGCCTTTGCTACTTTTACTGCAAATAATTCTGACCTATGCCCTTCTACTCCTCCTCTAAGAGCTTCATTCACTAAATAGGTTATTTGCTCTTTTGTTATCTTGACATCCTTTAACCATTGCCTTGCCAAAATTAATTGAGTAGATAAATTATCAGATTCTTCCGACCATTTTTCTGAAAATTTAATATTATTTTCTGCGTGTGATAAAACAGATTTTGTAATCTCAACTCTTTGAGCATTATCAATAGATTGATCTGCGGAAAGCACAATAGCAAAACGATCTAAAACATGATCTCTTAAAGCACCTTCTTCAGGATTATAAGTTGCTATTAAAAGTGACTTACAAGGATGAGAAAGGCTTAAACCATCTCTTTCAATATTATTTTTCTCTCTTCCTGTGGCTTCAAGAATTAAATTTACAATGCCATCATCCAATAAATTTATATCGTCTACATAAAGAACACCTCTATGAGCCTCTGCTAAAATTCCAGGTTGAAAAACTTGTTCCCCCGTACTTAATGATGCAGCGACGTCAATTGATCCAACAAGCCTGTCTTCAGTTATGCCAATGGGAACTTGAATAAATGGAGCCTCTCTTACTTTTTTCGGAATTTCTTCAATTTGATTCAAATAATCACTTCCAATTACCTCCTCCAACAATTTATTAGTACTAATATCCCATTCCTCTGGTTTATCTGGATCTAGGTTCCTACCAATAGGTCTTAATGAAGTATTACTATTTCTCTTAGATAGTGTTTCCAGTATTGATTCATTATCTAATACCTCTATAGGAGGGAGTAAAGTATGCAAACCCCTTGCTAATACTGACTTACCAGTACCTCTTCCGCCAGCGATAATCACTCCTCCTAAACTAGGATCAACTGCTGCCAAAAGCAAAGATAATTTCAATAAGCTATGACCTGTAATTGCCGCCAAAGGGAAAGCTCTAAAAGAATCCTTTGACTTCATTAAATCTTTTATTTCTCCTTTTTCTTTTAACTCGGGGTTCAAAATCACTTTAAAAATGCCTGATATAGAATTTATCCAATAACTTTGTTTTTTGTAGTGGAATTATCAAATCTTAATATCAAAAATGGACTATGTATATCCCTCGGAGCAAATATTGATAGTAAATTCGGAAGCCCTCTTGAGTCACTATTAATTTGCAAACCAAAAATAGAGGAAATAATAAATGAGTGGGGAGATAGTTCCAACAAAAAAAAAGAAGAGAAAAGCAAATTTCATGCAAACTTTTTTTGGTCTTCAATTTATGAGACATTACCCCATGGTGTTGAAAATGAGCAGCCAAATTATTTAAATACTCTATTACTTATAAAAAGTAATTCTTTTCCTAAACCATCAAATAAAAACGCGAAATTACTTTTAAAAGAGCTAAAAAAGTTAGAGAGATTTTTCGGACGAGAAGAGACGCCAAAGGGTAAGAAATGGCTATCAAGATGTCTCGATTTAGATATTCTTTGGTGGGAAGATTTTCATACGGTTGACGAGGAATTAACATTACCTCACCCTAGATTCATGAATCGGAATTTTGTTATTACGCCACTATCTGAAATCTTAAGTAGAAGCCAAAAAATCACAAAGTTTGATGCCCCAAAATGGTCTATATAAATGATTTACAAAACCAAAAAATAACTGTTAGGCTATTTTTATTTAAAAATTATGGGCAACAAAAACCTTATAAAAAGATCCATTTTTAAAGAAAAAATATCTGAGTTAAAGTCAAAAAAATTTAGTTTCGAAATAAATAGAATTGAGCTTCCAAATGGACATGAAGGTGAATATGGATACATTAAGCATCCTGGGGCAGCATTAGCCGTACCTATTACAAAAGACAATAAAGTTATCATTCTTCGGCAATATAGATTTGCTGTTTCAAGGTATTTATTAGAATTTCCAGCAGGTACATTAGAAATAGGTGAAACACCTATTAATTCAATTCAAAGAGAAATACAAGAAGAGACTGGATTCAGTGCAAACAAATGGGATGAACTAGGAACTCTTGTCCCTGCTCCTGGTTATGCAGATGAAGAAATTTATTTATTTTTAGCTCGTGATTTAAACAAACTCAATTCCGAGGTTAAAGGAGATTTAGATGAAGATATAGAAGTATTAATTTTAGATCCAGACGAACTAGATAATCTTATTTCTAGTGGGGATGAAATTCTTGACGCAAAAACCGTGACGGCTTGGTTTAGAGCTAAACAATTTTTAGATAAATTATGAATAAACCTAGAATACTTTTTTGGCATAGAAAGGATTTAAGAATATTTGATAATCAAGCTTTAATCAAAGCATTTTCATTATCAAATGCTATTACTTCAACTTATATATTTGATAAAAATTACTCACACGATTTCAATGCAAGTTCAAGAGCTTGGTTTCTAGGAAATTCGCTTCAAGAATTAGGAAATAATTGGAAAAAAATGGGTAGTAGATTAGTTATGGAAGAAGGAGATCCGGTATTAATAATTCCTCAATTAGCAAAGAAAATAGATGCTAAATTTGTTTTTTGGAATAGATCAATTGAACCTTATGAGATTAATCGCGATTTAAAAATAAAAAAAAATTTAGAAGAACAAAATATTCAAGTTATTGAAACTTGGGATCACTTATTAGTAGAACCTTTAAAAATATTTTCCGGAAATAATAAACCTTATTCAGTTTATGGGCCTTTTTATAAAAACCTTAAATCAAAAATGAATTTATTAGGTCCATATGACCAAGATAAAGTTGTTTTCCAGTTTAAAGATATAGATAATAAACTCAAAGAAAATAAGACAATAAATTCATCTGATTCGGTTCTAGAGAAATTTATCAAAAATATCAAATTTCCTGGTTCGAATATTTGTCCATGTAGACCTGGAGAGAATGCTGCAGAAACATTATTAGAAAACTTCATTAACGAAAAAAAAATATATTCTTATAATTCTGCACGAGATTTTCCTTCCCATAATGGGACATCTTTTCTAAGTGCATCTCTCAGATTCGGCACCATTAGCATTAGAAAAATTTGGAACGCCACATTAAATTTAAATTCAGATTTTGCAAATCAAGGAAATTATCTATCAATTGAAACTTGGCAAAAAGAACTTGTTTGGCGTGAATTTTATCAACATTGCTTATTCCATTTCCCAGAGCTAGAGAAAGGTCCATATAGAAAAAAATGGGATCACTTTCCATGGCAAAACAATAATGAATGGTTTCAACATTGGAGCAACGGAGAGACCGGAGTACCTATAGTTGATGCTGCAATGCGTCAACTAAATAGTACTGGCTGGATGCATAACAGATGTAGGATGATAGTCGCTTCATTTCTGGTAAAAGATCTTATATGCAATTGGCAAATGGGCGAGAAAAAATTTATGGAGACTTTGGTTGATGGAGACTTAGCTGCAAATAATGGGGGATGGCAGTGGAGCGCCAGTAGCGGTATGGATCCAAAACCACTTAGAATTTTTAATCCATATACCCAAGCAAAAAAATTTGATCCTATTTGCGAATATATAAAATATTGGATTCCTGAATTATCTAAAGTGTCAAATTCAGAATTATTAAATGGGGAGATATCTAATTTAGAAAAAAATAATTATTCAAGCCCTATTGTCAATCACAACATACAACAAAGATTATTTAAATCACTTTATGCTGAAATTTGAATTTCCTCTATACAATTCTTTAAAACTTTATTTAAATTTTCTGCTACATAAACTTGCTCTTCATAAGAAATTTCAGGAAACATTGGAAGACTAAGAACTTCTGTACAAATTCTCTCTGTATTAATGAGTTTTGTTCTAGAAAAATTTTTATTTTTGTAAGCTATTTGTGCGTGTATTGGAATTGGATAATAAATAATTGAATTAATACCTTTTTCAAAAAGTTGTTGTTTTACCAAATTCCTTAAGGAATAGTATTTTTTGCAATCAGTATCAAATAAATTTGAAAAATCTTCATTTAAAAAATATTTATCGTTTCTTAATTTGATGACAAATTGATTCCAAGAATGGGAAATTGAATCAGAGCTAATTTTTGGAAAACTAATAAATGGATTTTTTTCTAATAAATCAAGGTAATTATTAGCAATTTTTTGGCGATTATTAATCCACTTAGAAATATATTTAATTTTAATGTTTAATATGGCAGCTTGAATGGTATCAAGTCTGCTGTTATATCCAATTTGGGTATGATGATATCTTATTGGGCTGCCATGAACAGCCAGTTCTCTAATTTTTTTTGCAATCTTCTGATCTGAAGTTGTTACTGCTCCACCATCTCCAGCAGCTCCTAAATTTTTAGTAGGGAAAAAGCTAAAACAGCCTATATCACCGATACTACCAACTTTGGAATTTTCCCACATTGTGCATGTTGCCTGAGCACAATCTTCGATTACTTTTAAGTCATATTTCTTGGCCAAAGATTTTATTAAGGTCATATTCACTGCATTACCAAATAGATGAACTGGCATAATTGCCTTGGTATTAGAATTTATTTCTTGTTCTATTAGTTCAGTATTAATGAGATAAGTTTCTGGATCTATATCTACCAAAACAGGATTAGCACCAACTGCACTAATAGCCTCTGCAGTTGCAAAAAAGCTAAAAGATGAGGTAATAACTTCATCACCCACACCAATATCTAATGCGCGCAAAGCTAATACTAAAGCATCAGTTCCACTATTACATCCAATAGTATTTTCAACACCAATCAGATTTGAAAAACTCTCCTCAAATTTGGCAATTTCTTGTCCTCCAATATACTGGCCCCCTTTTAAAACTTTAGAAACCTCACTCTCAATTTCAGAGCCAATTTCTTGGAACTGCCTATCTAAAGTAAATGGAGGTATCTGCATAGTAAATATATTAACCCTAAACCATATTTCTATGGGTAAAAAAAATTTTTAATTCATTTAAACCAACTTGGTTCTTTACCAGGAGTCCATTTTATATTGCAACCTAAAGAAGGCATCTGATTTGAAGGATAAGAATTATCTTGATTCAAATCTTTTACGGCAGAGCGCAAATCTTTTCCAGATAGAGGGATATTATTACCTGGTCTACTATCGTCTAATTGGCCATGATAATACAATAAAAAATCACCATCTCCTTCATTTGAAAAAAGATAAAAATCTGGGGTGCAAGCCGCTTTTAATTCCTTAGCAAAATTTTGATTTTCATCATATAGATAAGGAAAACTCCATCCCTGTGTTTGTGCTTGTAATCTCAAATTTTTAGGAGAATCTGAAGGATGAGTGACAATATCATTACTAGAAATTGCAACTGTTTGAACTGTATTTTCAATTTCTTTACTTAAGGTGAAAATTTGATTCTCAATATATTTAACAAATGGGCAATGGGCACAAATAAACATTAAAAGTAAATGCCGATTATCTAGATTATGAGAATTAAAATATTCATTTTTTGAAGAATTAGCATTTAACATTTCGAAATTCGGTAATTGAAAACCTAATTCCAAAACCATAGAATTTGTTCTTACCATGTTCAAGTTAAAAATTCTTTGATATTTGAAAATTATTGTATATTTTGCAGTAATCCGTAAAGATAGGTACTTTTATATAGGAGAATAATAGAAATAATAAACAAAATGCTTCTAAATCTAACTGGCAAAAAAATTCTTGTTACGGGAATTGCCAACAATCGTTCAATAGCATGGGGTATCGCTCAACAACTTTCAAAAGCTGGCGCAGAACTTGGAATCACATATTTGCCTGATGATAAGGGAAGATTCGAGTCTAAAGTTAGAGAACTAACTGAACCTTTAAACCCATCGTTATTTTTGCCTCTTGATGTTCAAAATCCAGCTCAAATTGAAGAAATCTTTAAAAATATAAAAGACAATTGGGGGCAAATTGACGGATTAGTTCACTGCCTAGCATTTGCAGGACGCGATGAATTGATTGGAGATTATAGTGCTACCACTTCAGAGGGTTTTGATAGGGCTCTTAATATAAGTGCGTATTCGTTAGCACCTTTATGTAAAGCAGCAAAACCACTTTTTAGTGATGGTGCTGGAGTTGTCTCATTAACTTATTTAGGTTCAGAAAGGGCGATTCCTAACTATAACGTGATGGGAGTTGCTAAAGCAGCTTTAGAAGCTTCAGTAAGATATCTTTCTGCAGAACTTGGTCCCGAAAAACAAGTCAGAGTTAACGCAATAAGTGCTGGGCCTATAAGAACACTTGCGAGTTCTGCTATAGGTGGCATTTTAGATATGATTCACAATGTTGAAGAAAAGGCTCCTTTACGCAGAACAGTCACTCAAACAGAAGTAGGTAATACAGCTGCTTTTTTATTAAGTGATCTCTCTAGCGGCATTTCAGGCCAAACAATTTATGTTGATGCGGGTTACTGCATTAATGGAATGTAAACTAAGTTTTTTGCATAAAAATGTCATCTCTAAGGCAATCTGAAATAAAAAGAAAAACGAATGAAACAGATATTTCTGTATTTATAAACTTAGATGGAAATGGAATTTCTGAGATTGATACCGGGATACCATTCTTAGATCATATGCTTCATCAAATATCCAGTCATGGTTTGTTCGATTTAAAAATAAAAGCAATTGGAGATACCCATATTGATGATCATCATACAAATGAAGATGTAGGAATCGCATTAGGCAAAGCATTTTCAAAAGCCTTGGGAGAAAGAAAAGGAATAAGCAGATTTGGACATTTCTTTGCCCCATTAGATGAAGCATTAGTTCAAGTCACTTTAGACTGCTCTGGTAGACCGCATCTATCTTATGATCTTCAATTAAAAGCCCCTAGAATAGGAAATTATGATACTGAACTAGTAAGAGAGTTTTTTATTGCCTTTGTAAATAACAGCGGTATTACTCTGCATATTAATCAAATACGAGGAAGTAATTCACATCACATAGTTGAGGCGTGCTTTAAAGCTTTTTCAAGAGCAATGAGAATGGCTACCGAGATAGATCCAAGAAGATCTGATTCAATTCCAAGCAGTAAAGGAATGTTAGAAAAACAATAAAATAGGAATTTTTTCGAATCAGCCACAATTCAGTTGATTTTTGGCGAAGATAGATAAAGTGATTATTTTGTTGTGACTAATTTACAAGATAAAAAAATTGATAAATTTAAAATTTTTAATAAAGAAGATTGGTCAAGTGCTTATCAAAATGTAGAAAAGGAGCTAACTAAAGAGCCTCTAAAAATTAGCAAAGGTAATAATATTAAAAATTTAAATGGAACATTATTAAGAAATGGACCAGGAATATTAGAGAGAGGTGGACAATGGGTTCATCATCCATTTGATGGTGATGGAATGATAACATCCATAAAATTCGAAAATGGTCAGCCATTCTTAACAAATAGATTTGTTAAAACTAAAGGCTATTTGGAAGAAGAAAAAATAGATAAATTTATTTATAGAGGTGTTTTTGGAACACAAAAAAATGGAGGAATTTTAAATAATGCATTAGATCTAAAATTCAAGAATATCGCTAATACACATGTCATTAAATTAGGAGATGAAATTCTCGCATTATGGGAAGCAGCAGGTCCACATGCAATGGATCCTGATAGTCTTGACACTATTGGTTTAACAACATTAAAAGGGGTACTCAAGCCTAACGAAGCATTCAGTGCTCATCCCAAAACAGACCTAAACTCAAATGCATCTTCAGAACTTTTAGTCACTTTTGGAGTACAAACCGGGCCAAAAAGTACCATTAGATTAATGGAATTTGATAATGCTGGTACAAATTCTGGAGAGCTCATTTTTGACAGAAAAGATACCTTTAATGGCTTTGCATTCCTTCATGATTTCGCAATTACAACTAATTGGGCAATATTTTTACAGAATGCTATTGATTTCAATCCTCTTCCATTTGTAATGGGTCAAAGAGGAGCAGCACAATGTCTAAAGTCAAACCCAAATAAAAAGGCAAAGTTTTTTATCATCCCCAGAGAAAGTGGATTATTTAGAGGACAGCCTCCTTTAACAATAGATGCTCCAGAAGGATTCGTTTTTCATCATGTAAATGCATTTGAAAAAGATTCCAAAATCGTATTAGATAGTATTTTTTATGATGATTTCCCATCAGTTGGTCCAGACGAGAATTTTAGGGATATTGACTTTGATAAATATCCAGAAGGAAAACTGAAAAGATCAATTATCGATCTAAAGACAAAAACTTGTGAACTTGAAACTTTCAGTGAACAATGTTGTGAATTTGCTGTTGTTAATCCTAAAAACTTAGGATTAAAAGCAACTTTTAGTTGGATGGCAAGCACATCTCAAAAGCTGGGGAACGCTCCACTTCAAGCAATAAAAAAAATAAATTTAACTTCTAAGGAAGAGATTTCTTGGTCAGCAGGTCCAAGTGGATTTGTTAGTGAACCAATTATGGTTCCATCAGAAAACTCTTCAAAAGAAGATGAGGGATTTTTATTTATACTTCTATGGAACGGAGAAAGAAGAGGAAGCGATTTAGTGATATTAGACGCAAAAGACTTAAAAGAATTAGCTGTTTATGAATTACCCATTTCAATTCCTCATGGCCTTCATGGATCTTGGGTTAATTGAATTTAAGAAAAAATTTCAATTAAATCTGGAATAATTTTTTTTAATGCTTTACCTCTATGACTACAAGAGTCTTTAATATCATTATTCATTTCTGCGAAAGTTAATCTGGTAGAACTCTCCTCAAAAATTGGGTCATACCCAAAACCACTTTTTCCTCTGGGGTTTAAAATAATATTGCCATGACATTTGGCCTCAGATTCAATAATCACTTCACCATTTGGGGAACAAACACAAATATTAGCAATAAAGAAAGCACTTCTATTTTGAACTCCATCAAGTTCTCTTAAAACTCGTTCAATTCTCTTCTGATCATTTTCTGCATATCTAGATGAGTAAATGCCAGGCTTACCACCTAGTGCTTCAATACAAATTCCTGAATCATCTGCTATTGAAAAATTATTCGTTTTTCTCGAAACTTCACTCGCTTTTTTAATTGCATTATCTCTAAATGTCAGTCCATCCTCTTCAACTTCTAATGATTCTGGCTGGAGTAACAATTTACAATTAACTCCAGCAAGCAATTTCTTATATTCTTCAATTTTACCTTTATTCTTACTCGCTAAATATAAATTTTTCATCCTTATTTTCCTGCCAAATTTATAAATTCTTGACCCCACTCTAATACCTCAATTAGATAAGATTCTTTTGGTGCTTCACAATATAACCTTAAAAGAGGTTCCGTTCCTGAAAACCTAAAAAGAAGCCAAAAATTTTTATCAATTCTCAACTTTATTCCATCGATCTTTGAGATACTTTTTAACTTGTGATTATTAATATTCTCAGGAATATTATCTATGATAAATTCTTTTACGTTATTTTTTTCTGACTGATTTGGAAATTTAATATCAATTCTTTTATAAAAACTTGGCCCAAAATCTTCTTGAATTTCATCTAAGGTTTCATATAAATATTGAGATTTTTCAGCAATTCCATTTAATAAAACCATCGCTGCATATAGAGCATCTCTTTCAGGCATAAAGTCACCAAAACCAACTCCCCCAGATTCCTCTCCTCCAATAAATATTTTTTCTTTAATCATTTTTTCAGCAATATATTTAAAGCCAACTGGAAGTTCAAAAACATCTCTATTTTGACTCTCTGATATATTTTTAATAATATCTGAACCACTAACAGTCTTTAAAACTGGATAAGAATTATTTTTAATTTCGCCCAAATAGCTAATAAAGTATGGGAGTAAATCTTGAGTACTAGAGTATCTTCCTTTTTCATCAATTGCCGCAATTCTATCACCATCACCATCAAATATAATTCCTAAAGTTTTCACTTCATTTGTTGAATTTTTCATTAGTGTTTGTTTTAGATCATCTGCATAATTCAAAAGAGGTTCAGGAGGTTTTCCTCCAAAAAAAGGATCAGCATCTTTCCTGATTTCTGAAATAACTTCTAAATCATTAGAAGCAAAAATCTCAGCCATACAATTTGCAGCTGAACCATGCATAGAATCTACAAAAATTCTCAATTTCATTTTTTTTAATCTCTTGGAAATATAGTCAATATCAAAAAGGGATTTAATTCTATCTAAATGAAATTTCTTAATATCTACCAATTGATTAACACCATCTATTTTTTCAATTGAATTTCCAAGCATTAATCTTTTTTCAACTTCACTTGTAAAAGATTCGTCAACAGAACATCCATTAAAGCTCTTTATTTTCAGACCTAGCCAATTATATGGATTATGACTTGCTGTAATTACTAACGCTCCAAGACAACCGACTTCTTTGGCATAGAAACTACAAGAGGGTGTTGTAACAAAGCTATCAGATAAGATCGGTTCGAAACCACATCCTCTTACAAAAGGCACTATTTGCTTGGCGAATTCACAAGCCATAAATCTACGATCATATCCAATAATAATTTTCTTTGAATTAACTTCTTTATAGTATTGATAATGCAACTCCTGACATGCAGCGACAACAACTCTTGAAAGATTGGACAGGTTAAAGTCAAAACCAATAATTCCTCTCCAACCATCAGTTCCAAATTTTATCTTATCTAATTTATCAGCTGTCAAATTTCAAATTTCCTTGATTTCTTTTAATTATCTATACTAATTTATATGAGTAAATTTTAAAACCGCCCTTAAAAAATAATTTGAATTCTCTTCATTTAAAAAGTTTTACAAGATGCAAAAGAAAAGCATGGCTCGATTTTAAGGGTAAAAAATCTTATGAAGTTTGGTCTCCCCATAAAGCTATAGATAAAATTAATCAGTTTCAAATTTTCTCTGAATTTTGTAATGGTGAAATATATACAGGATTAAAAGCCTGTGAAAATGGTTATCAAGGGGTAATTGGATTAAAAATCAAAGGGAATCTTTTCCAAAATATAAACGCAGAGATACGTCCACAATTACTTGTAAAGACTAAAGGTAAAAGTAAATGGGGACAATATAAATATTTACCTGCTGTTTATAAGTTAGGCCACAAAACCACTAAAGAACATTTATTCGACTTAGCTTTTAGTTCTATGCTGTTGGAATCTTTTCAAGAATCTAAAATTGAGAAAGGATTAGTAATTTCAAGTTTTGATAAAAAAGTTAATGTTGAAGAAATTTATTTAAATAAAAAATTAAGAAAAAAAGTTTTGAATGTTTTATTAAGTTTGAATGAATGCTTGGAGGGATTTATGCCAGAAATAACTCAAGATAGAAAAAAATGTACTATTTGTTCATGGCAAAAATTTTGTGACAAAGAAGCAAAAGAAAATGGATATCTAACAGATATAGATGGAATAGGATCCAAAACGGCCTCATTACTCATAACAAATGGAATATCTGATACCCAAACATTAGCTTCGTATAGCGAAAAACAACTTGGAGAGAAATTATCTAAATTCAAAGATCAGAAGTATGAAAAAGCATCCATATTTGTAAAGCAAGCACAAGCATATATCTCTGGAGAACCATATTTCATTTCTAATAAAAATAATACGGAAGATCTATTAGAAAAAATATGTTCGGGATTTTATATATTTGATATTGAGTCAAATCCAGATGAAAAGCATGATTTTTTATATGGATTTTTAAAAGTAAATAATTTGTCTATAAAAAAAGAAGATCTTATTTATGAACCAATCTTAAATCTTAAAAACAATAAAGGAGAATCTTACAGGCAAATTATTGAAATACTTTTTTCACACAAGGAATGGCCAGTTTTGCATTACGGAGAAACTGAAAAAATATCAATAATTAATATTGCTAAAGAACTAAATTTTAGTTTTGAAGAAATTGATTCACTTTCCTCCAGATTTATTGACTTACATACCTTAATAAGAAAGTCTTGGATATTACCACTAAAAAACTATGGCTTAAAAACTGTTTCTAATTGGCTTGGATTTGAATGGATGCAGAAAAATGTAAGTGGCTCGAAAGCACTTTATTGGTGGATTCAATATCAAATTACAGAAAACGAAATATTTTTAAAAAAAATTATCCAATATAACAAAGATGATTGTTTTGCTACTCTACAAATTGCAGAATATTTAATCAAAAATCAATTAAAGAAAAATTGATCCTACAGATTTATTAATAATAATTTTTCCAAAAATTTCTGAAAAAAAATAACTTCCTTCCTCTAAATATTTTCTTTTTATCATTGCTAAACCTTTTATTTGAGAATCTGATTTAAAAAAACTAGTGATTTTGCCTACAGAAATATCCTTGGCAGAATTTATATATAAATTTTTATCTTCAACGTCTAAATTCAAATTAGATTCAAATGATTTCCAAATTCTTATTTCCTGTTTTAAAGAAGAAACATTTTTTATTTTTGACATTGTTTCTTGTCCTAAATAACAACCTTTATTAAAATCTATAAGATCTTGTAATCCAAGCTCAAGAGGATTATTTTTTCCGTTTATTTCCATTTCTAATGAGGGTATTGCCTGATTAATCTTCCAAAGTTTTAAATCATTGGGATTTAGTAAATTTAGTTTATTTTTATATATTTCAAATTCTTTATCTTCTGTTTTGAAGAAAATAGGCTGGTAAGTTCTCCATGAACTAGATTCATCAATTTCCTGAATTCTATTTATCAAGGAAGGTTCACTCAGAAGTACATCGTCCGCTGGAAAAATAATTTGATTAAAGTAATCAATTATTTCATTTGTGTTACCCGCCAAGATAATTACTTCTAAGCTTCTTTCTAAAAAAATAATTTCAATTAATGACCTTAGAACTCCATTTGGAGTTAACCAACAAGTTTTGATAACTTTATTTTCTGAATTAAGAATATTACCAGTTGTTATTCCATTCAAAAATTTTCTGGCATCTTTTCCAGTAATAGAAAAACAATCAAATTTTTCAAGCCAAAACTTTTTTTTTATATCTTGCATTTTGAAATAATTATAAAAAGTCTTTTATTGTAAAAAGACTCTTTAATTTAACATTTTCATCTTCAAGGGCTTCTAATCCCCCTTCTTGCCTATCAACTATAGACAAAACTTCCTCAACAACATAATTATTTTCTCGTAATTTTTTTATAGCTTTTATTACTGAACCAGCAGTTGTAACCACATCCTCTAAGACAGTTACCAAAGTTCCTTCTTCTAATGTAGGGCCCTCTATTCCAGCTTTGGTACCGTATTTTTTGATTTCTTTCCGAATTATTAAACCATCAAGGTCTAGGCCATGCAAAGCTGCTTTGACAATTAATCCACTTACTATAGGGTCTGCACCTAATGTCAATCCTGCTACAGCTTTTGACCTTGAGTCCTTTAACTCTAAAAATAAATCACTTATTAAGTTTAAGCCTTCGCCATTTAATGATACTGGTTTACAGTTCAAGTAATGACTGCTTTTTTTTCCTGAAGATAAAGTGAAGTTTCCTTTCTTGTAAGATTTTTCAATTAACTGTTTTAACAATTTTGCTTTATTTAAATCATACTTATCCGAAAATTTGCCCATTAGTAAAAGTTAAATTTATATTTAAAGATTAGAAGAAAAAAAAGAAATCTCACAAAAACTTCCTAATGAGGTGTTTTTTGAAATATTATTTTTATATTGTATATTGAAATTCAATGTAATTAAAATTACATAAATTCCCTTGGGGGTGTAGCAATCTGGTGAATGCACCAAACTCATAATTTGGCTAAGGCGAGTTCGATCCTCGCCACCCCCATTATTCATTTGTCATTGAATGAAAATAACTCTACTTTTATTTCTTTTATTTTTACCAGCTTTTTTCGCAGCGAGTGAACTCTCTTTTTTATTAATAAGGCCAAGTAAAGTTTTAAGGTTAATAGAAGAAAAAAAGAAAGGAGCATTTTCAATTTTAAAAATTCAAAAACGCTTTAGATCTTCATTAATTGCTTCTCAATTTGGAGTAACAATTTCATTAATTGCAATTGGATGGCTCAGCAATAACCTGGCTAATGATTATTGGAAAAGCAATATTTTATCAAATAGATTTTATGATCTTCTATTATTTTTATTTGTTGTTTTAGTTGTTACTCTTGTTTCTGGACTAATTCCAAAAGCTTTAGTAATTAACAATCCAGAATCTGCTGCATTAAGGTTAACCACAATATTCGATGCCGTAAGAAAAGCTATGAATCCTATAGTGAAAACAATAGAATTCTTTGCTAGCGCCTGTTTAGGCTTGTTCAATTTAAATAACAAATGGGATTCTTTAAACTCGGGTTTATCTGCTGGAGAATTAGAAACTCTTATAGAAACAGATAACGTAACAGGTTTAAAACCAGATGAGAAGAATATTCTTGAAGGAGTTTTTGCTTTAAAAGATACACAGGTTAAAGAAGTGATGATTCCAAGATCTGAAATGGTAACTTTGCCAAAAAATATAACCTTTTCAGAACTTATGAAACAAGTAGATAAAACTCGACATGCTCGCTTCTTTGTGATTGGTGAGTCTTTAGATGATGTATTAGGTGTATTAGATTTGCGTTATCTAGCTAAGCCAATATCAAAAGGTGAAATGGAAGCCGATACATTATTAGAGCCATTCCTTTTACCAGTAACAAAAATAATAGAAACATGTTCACTAGCAGAAATATTTCCAATAGTAAGAGACTACAATCCGTTCTTACTAGTAGTTGATGAACACGGTGGAACAGAGGGACTCATAACTGCAGCTGATCTAAATGGCGAAATAGTTGGAGAGGAAATGCTCAATAATAGAATTTATTCAGATATGAGAATGTTAGATAATTTCTCTAAAAAATGGTCAATAGCTGGAAAATCAGAAATTATTGAAATCAATAAAAAGTTAGGATGTTCTATTCCAGAAGGTACTGATTATCATACTCTTGCTGGATTTATGTTAGAAAAATTTCAAATGGTTCCAAAAATTGGCGACGTTTTAGATTTTAATAACATTAAATTTGAAGTTATTTCTATGTCAGGTCCAAAAATTGATCGTGTTAAAATAATTCTTCCCAAAAGCTAAATGTGACTCCCCATAGAGGATAATGATAATTAATATATGGATTTGAAATTATGCAACCAACCTCATCACCCGTAAAGGTTGGAGTCATAGGTATAGGAAATATGGGCTGGCATCATGCTCGAGTACTAAGTTTACTCAAAGATGCAAATCTCATTGGAGTCGCAGATCCAAATGAAGAGAGAGGCAAATTAGCTATTGAGCAATTTCAATGTGAATGGTTCAAAAATTATAAGGACTTAATTCCAAAAGTTGATGCTATCTGTATCGCTGTCCCTACACTACTTCATCAAAAAGTAGGACTAGATTGTCTCAAGGGAGGTGCTAACGTTCTCATTGAAAAACCAATTGCAGCTAACGAGTTGGAAGCAAAATCTTTAATAGAGGCTGCTAATGCAAGTAACTGTCTATTACAAGTTGGGCATATTGAAAGATTTAATCCTGCTTTTAGAGAATTAAATAAAATAGTAAATAATGAAGAAATTGTTGTTTTAGAAGCAAGGAGGCACAGTCCTCATGCAGACAGAGCAAATGATGTATCTGTAGTAATGGATTTAATGATTCATGACATTGATCTTATTTTGGAGCTTGTAAACTCAAAAATACAAAAATTAGCAGCAGTTGGAGGAAGAAATAGCGAAGGATTAATAGATTATGTCAATGCTACTTTAGTTTTTAAAAATAATGTTATTGCAAGCCTAACTGCAAGCAAAATGAGTCACAAAAAAATTAGAAGTTTAAGTGCTCACTGCCAAAATGGCCTAGTAGAAACTGATTTCTTAAATCACTCTTTACAAATCCATCGAAAGTCTCATGAATCATACACAGCAGAGCATGGAGAATTAGTTTATAGAAATGATGGATATGTCGAAGAAGTTAGCACAACCTCCATTGAACCTCTTTATGCAGAACTGGAGCATTTTCTTAAATGCGTTCAGGGCAAAGAAATACCTGAGGTAGATGGTGAGCAAGCCTCAAGAGCATTAAAAATTGCTGATTTTATAGAGAGTGCTGTAGATAATTCTGGAGATGCGATTTTACTTGAAAATCCCTTCTAATACAAACAATCTAAACTAAAAGAATTTTATTTAAATCCAACTGCAGCTTGCCAAACAAATACCAATAAAAAGAAAAATAAAGGAATAAGTGGAAGAACATCAACAGTTGGAGCAAAGGCCTTATAAGCCTCGGGCAATTCAGCGAATGTATTAAATAGAATGAGCACCTTTTTGATAATTTAATTAATTATGATAAGACGTTACCACGTATGGTGAGCAATAGAGGATGTTTTCCAAGGAGCGAAATCATTTGTAAAACAATTATCTCTAATTGCAGTAGAAATTGCATTGGTAAATCTTATTAAGTGAGCAATATTATGCAAACTTATGAGAGTTAGGCCTAATATTTCGTCATTTCTAATTAGATGATGCAAATATGCTCGAGAATAGGATTTACAGGTTTCGCATTTACAAGTTTTGTCAATCGGAGAAAAGTCATTTTTAAATCGAGCATTTCGCAAATTCAATCTTTCATCATTAAAAAATGCAGTCCCATGTCTTCCTAGTCTTGTAGGCAAAACACAGTCAAATATATCGAATCCATTAGCAACAGCTAAAGAAATTTCTCTTAAAGAGCCAATTCCCATTAAATATCTTGGTTTATTTATTGGTAAGAATTTCGGGACGTAATTAATTACACTATGTATTTCTTCGACTGCCTCGCCAACACTTACACCTCCCACTGCTATTCCAGGCAGATCAAAAGAACTTGTATATTTTGCGCTATATTCTCTCAATCTCGGATACTTACCACCTTGAACTATACCGAATAATGCTTGATTAGATTTCTGATGAGTCTCAACACATTTTTGCAACCATGAATGAGTTCTTTGTAAAGAGTCCTCAATATCATTTTCGTTAGCTGTATGCGGAGGACAATGATCAAAAGCCATCGCAACATCCGATCCAAGATCCATTTGAATCTGTATTACTTTTTCAGGTGATAAAAAAACATGACTACCATCTCTTGGATTTTTAAATTCCACACCTTTATCAGAAATATTATTTAATTTGGCCAAACTAAAAACTTGATATCCTCCTGAATCAGTAAGAATAGGCTTAGGCCAATTCATGAACTTATGTATTCCGCCAGATTCTTTAACTAGTTTTTCTCCAGGTTGTAAATGAAGATGAAAGGTATTTGAGAGAATCATTTCTGATCCTGTAGAGGTTAACTGCTTAGATGAAATTCCTTTAACCGTTGCCAAAGTACCCACAGGCATAAATTTTGGTGTGTTTACCTGACCATTTGGTGTATGAAATATACCAGTTCTTGCCGCTGTATTACTGCAATTCGATGTAATTTCAAATTCAAACACGATAATTTATAAAATTTTTTGATCCTTTTTCATTAATCTACCCTATTATTTAATATTGAATCTATTTTTATCTCATCAAAAAATATTTAATAAAAAATTTGGCAGGATCTTGGATTTTCTATACGACATTTCCAAAGATACCTTTAATTAATCCCGAATTTAAAAATATTGCACAATTTGCCCCGCCTTTAGGATTTTTGATTGGAACAATACAGAGTTATATTTTTCTTTTTTTAAGAACAAACTCTTGGTCAATTTATGCATCTGCATTAATTTGTTTGGCTTCAGGATATTTAATTACTGGTGGTCTACACATTGATGGTTTAATGGATACTTTCGATGGTATTTTTGCGGGTAAAAAGAAACGTTTAAAAGCCATGAAAGACAGTAAAGTTGGTTCCTTTGGCGTTCAAGCTTTAGTTTTTATAACTTTAATTCAAATTGCTTGCATACTGAAAATTCAAAACCTAATAATTTTTGTTTTACCTATATGCTTATTTTGGGGAAGATTTTCAAATTTATTTTTTATAGAAAAGTTTAAATATATGAGTTATAAGAAAAAATCTATTAGTCACAAAAAGTTTTGGAATGGATTTAAAAAAGAATCTTTGATCTCCATTATTTTTCTTTTAATTTTCATTGCATACCAATTTGTTTCAATTACATCCCAAGCAATATTAATTAAATTTTTAATTCTTATTTTGATTGGTATTTTTCTAAGCTATTCTATCCCAAACATACTGGGTAATAAAATTGGAGGCTTCAATGGAGATGCCTGCGGTGCAAGTGTTGTACTAGTTGAAACTGCAATGTTGTTTATGCATGCAATTCTTTTATAGGTAGTTCTAAATAGAAAATATTTTTCTTCTTAAGATTTTTTGATTTCTCAGTATTATCAATCGAGTTATTTTCCAGCAATCTCAAATCTCCTCCAATTTGTTTTGCTAATTTCCTCGCCAAAAAAAGTCCCACACCAGTGCCGTCCTTCTTTTTAGCGGCAGATCCTCTAAAACCTTTTTCAAAAATTTTCTCGTTTTCATTTTTGGTTATTTTTTTACCATCATCAAATATACAAAGTCCATTACTCGTAATTGCGAGTCCAATTTCAGCATCTTTTTGGGCATATTTAAACGCATTTTCTAATAAATTGGCCACAATTTCAGCAATTACAGCATATTTTGCCTTTAATGGCGATAAAGTCCAATCTGGCCAAAGAGAAGGTTCAGTCCAATCTCTATTCTCTAAGTCCGCATTAGCTTTACCCCTTTCTAATATTGGCCTCAATAAACTCTGAACAGTTATTACCTTTTTATTATCTAAATTTGGTGGTAATAATAATCTTTCCTCTCCAATTTCTAGAGGAAGTTGAATAGGTGAATTTAATTGCGCAAAAGAATCCATATATTGATTAATTTGTTTTTGCTCTATTATCATGCGTTCGACTATTTCAATAGAGTCATCATCTGAACCAAGTCTTTTTATTAGTAATTTTGCATATGTCCTAATAGCAGCCAATGGATTCCTTAATTGATGGATAATGACATTCACCTGATTTTTTAAATAATTGATTTCTTCATTTTTATTTTGACGTTCTAATTCGATAGAGACGCATTTAGCTAAAGATATTGAAAGCGCTTTTAATCTAGAATCAAGAGATACTGGCCAATTCCCCCCTTTCAAATCAGTTTCTACCCTAAGGACACCAAGTAGAATATCGTTTTCTTGAAGCGGGTACCATCTTCTATTAGGCGATGAAACTTTTAGTGAAGGATCATCTTCTATTGATGTAAGTAGCCTATCAATTTGTGGCCATTGACCAATCATTTCAAAAGATGCTTTAGTTCCTTGCTTAGCTGAAGCAAGATACATAACTAAATTAGTCACGCCCATTGAGCAACCAAAACTCTCTAGCTGTTTTAAAATTAATTCTTCAAATTTTTTTGAAAGATTCATGATTAATGAAATTTTGAGAAATTTTTTTAAAAAAAACTTGAAAAAGGGCTTGTAAAATATGAAAAAAGTATTAAGATATATAAAGAGGTCTGACTTTAGCCAGCCTTAAATATGAATATTTAATCATATTTTAAGCTACATCAGGGGTTGATGGGTCCTCTATGTAATTTGAAGTGAATTTAAAATCACATATATAAGATTAGTAAAAATAAATAAGACTAATCTCATTAATAATTTCAGGAGTACCAATCAATGTCAAAAAAAAGAAAAAGAATCAGCAGAAGAAGATTGGCTGGCCAAAGAGTAATGGCACATGTACCTATTTATCATATCGAAACTGGCAAACATAAACCAGTTACAGCAGCAAGAAGATTCATAGCTGAAAATGGTCTCTCTGCGCCTTCAGTTTTCAATGTCAGAAGAAATGAACACACCACCGATAGATTTTTTTGGGGTGAAAAAGGGTTATTTAGCGCCCAATATGCTGAAGAAAATCATTTTCTATTTCCATCACTAAAAGTTGTAGTTGAAGGAATTGGTGAAGAAAAAATATTTGAGGGTCTAGAACTTACTGCAGATGATTGGGAAGAGATTGAAGAATATGAATATGCTTTTGTTTAAAAAATATTACTTATATTTGAACTTATAAAATTAATTAAATTTGAATCAATTTGATGAAATCCATCGAATTCTAATAATTCACAAAATTTAGAAGACTTACTCTTTACCTTTTCATAAATAGTCCTAGAAGCATCTATAGGCACAACGTCATCAAATAAACCATGACTAATAATCAATGGCGAGAATTTTTCTCCTGGGGCCCAGTTGGGGTGAGGATAACCACTACAAGCAACAATTAATCCAAAATTTAACTTAAATCCCGCATCAATTGCCATTGCCGCCCCCTGAGAGAACCCCAACAAAATTGTTTTTCTTAGTGGAATCTGATCAGTATCAAATTTTTTTAATGTAACTAAAAGTTTATTTACTTCAACCTCAGCTCCATTCCAATCATGTGGGTATAATCCATACCACTGTCTTCCCTGACCGCTTGGGTGTAATCCAGGAGCCCTCAAAGAAATTACCTCAAAATCAAGATTTATTTTTTCAGTCATCTCCTTTCCAAATGTTAAAAGGTCATCTGAATCAGCTCCCCAACCATGCATCAAAATAATTCTATGAGTTGCAGTTTGAGAGCTAATCGAGACAAATTCATGATTGATAGCATATTTCATGTTTATATTCTTAAGTAAGTAAACTTTCCCATAATGTCTCCATTAGCTTTAGTAAGTGTCTCTGATAAAAAAAATATAATCCCATTTTGTAAGGAATTGGTAGAGCAATTTAATTATAAAATTCTATCAAGTGGAGGAACTGCCAAACATCTTATAGAGGCAAAAATTCCAGTTATTAAAGTTGCAGATTTTACTAATTCTCCAGAAATTCTTGGAGGAAGAGTTAAAACTTTACATCCAAAAATACACGGGGGAATATTAGCTAAAAGAACTGATGAGGAACATAAAAAAGATATAGAAGCTAACAATCTTGAGTTAATTGACTTAGTAGTTGTAAATTTATATCCTTTTAAAAAAACTGTAGATCAGGGAGCTAAATGGGAAGATGCTATTGAAAATATCGATATCGGAGGGCCATCTATGATTCGTTCTGCAGCTAAAAATCATAAAGATGTTTCCGTTTTAGTAGATCCTAGTCAGTATCAAAATTTTCTTGAAGAAAGTAAAAAAGGTGAATTGAAAGACTCATATAAAGCAAAATTAGCCCTTGAAGCTTTTCAACATACAGCAGACTATGACACTGCAATATCTAATTGGATAAGAAAAGAAAGAGATTTACAATCTTCCAAATATATTGAATCTTATCCACTAATCAAAACCTTAAGATATGGGGAGAATCCACATCAAAAAGCTTTCTGGTATGGTTTAAGTAACATTGGATGGAACTCAGCAGAACAATTACAAGGAAAAGACTTAAGTTATAACAATCTATTAGATCTAGAGTCGGCACTTTCAACAGTTTTAGAATTTGGCTACACAGAAAAAGATGAACTTGCAAACGACATGTTTGCCTCTGTTATTTTAAAACACAATAATCCTTGTGGTGCCTCTATAAGTAATTCAGCTTCTAAAGCATTTTTGAATGCTTTGGAATGCGACTCTGTTAGTGCATTTGGAGGAATAGTTGCTTTTAATTCAAATGTTGATAGTGAGACCGCAATTCACCTCAAAGATATTTTCTTAGAGTGTGTCGTCGCTCCATCTTTTGATGAGGAAGCTTTAGAAATTTTAAAAGTTAAAAAGAATTTAAGAATTTTAAAGTTTTCAAAAGATCAACTTCCAAAAAAGAATCAAAATTCTACTAAATCAATAATGGGAGGATTACTAGTTCAAGATACTGACGATAGTGAAGAAAAAACTGAAAATTGGATTTCAGTAACTAATAAAAATCCGAGTAATCAAATTAACTTAGATCTAAATTTTGCATGGAAAATTTGTAAACACGTGAAATCTAATGCCATTGTTATTGCAAAAGACCAAAAAACTATTGGTATTGGAGCTGGACAAATGAATAGAGTTGGAGCAGCAAAAATTGCATTAAAAGCAGCTGGAAGGTTATGTTCTGATGCTGTCTTGGCCAGCGATGGGTTTTTCCCATTTGCAGATACTGTAGAACTAGCAAATGAATATGGAATAAAAGCTATTATTCAACCTGGAGGAAGTCTAAGAGACCAAGAAAGTATTGATATGTGTAATTCAAAAGGAATCTCAATGGTATTTACGCAAAAAAGGCACTTTTTACATTAAATTATGTTGATTTTGGATAATATGTAATCTTGTTAGTTTTTCTGAATAAAGATAGCCTGCCTGGACCTGCACATAGAAAGTAGAGAGAAATAGCCCCATATATAAAAGACAATTCGAAAGCATAATTATGACCTTCAACCACTGCCAGAGGAAAACCTTCTAGTCCAGTATCAAGGAGATGAAAATAAACTGCAAATGCCATGGTGGAGAATAGACCAAGAGAAGAAAGCCTCGCAAAAATCCCTAAAGCCAATCCTACTGGGCATACCAATTGAGTAATTGCTGCTCCAAAAGTCCAAATAACAGGATCACCTGGCAAAAATGGGAAGTACTTACCAACTACAAACTCAGCAAAACCCTGCGGATCCTGAAGTTTCTCAAGGCCATGATGAATCATCAAAGCACAAAAACCTATTCTTAAAACAAAAATCGATAGTTCTCCAAGGATATTTACTTCTGACCCTGAAGATGAATTAGCAACTACAACTTCAACTTTTTGGGGCGCTTTAGTTCTATTCATACTTGCAGTTTGAACCTGATTAGTTTGTGCTTTGTCTTCCATACTTCATTAATTTTTCATTATTCTAGTTAATAAAGTAGATCTTTTGGAATTATCTGACTAATAAATTAAAAAAACTAAGCAAATTTATAAATGAATAACAAATTCAGGAAGCAATATCAATTAACTTTTCAATAACATCTGCAACAACCTTATCAGGAGTGGATGCACCTGAGGTAATTCCAACATTAATTTTTCCACTAGGTAGAAAATTATTTTTAAGTTCTAATTCTGATCCTAGTGGTTTATGAAATATTGAGTTTTCTTTAACTGATATCCTCTCTGGCGTATCAATGTGAAAAGAAGAAATATTTTTAGTAATTGCTATTTCTTGTAGGTGAGTAGTATTAGAAGAATTGAAGCCTCCAATAACTACTAAAATATCAAGGTCTTCATCAACCAAAGAGAACATTGCATCTTGCCTTTCTTCAGTTGCATCACAAATAGTATTAAAAGCTAAAAAGTGACTATTTAAGTTTTCTGGTCCAAATTTCTTTAACATCGTCCTTTCAAAAACCTTTCCAATTTCCTCAGTCTCGCTCTTAAGCATAGTTGTCTGATTTGCAACTCCCACTCTATCTAAATCTTTATCAGGATCAAATCCATTAGAACAAGCTTTAGCAAATTTGTTCATAAACTCATTTCTATTACCTCTCCCCAGAATATATTCAGATACGTAGTTCGCTTCTTCTAGATCAAGTACAACTAAATATTTACCTGCGAATGAACTTGTAGCGAGAGTCTCTTCATGTTTAAATTTTCCGTGAATAATAGATGTGAAAACATGTTTTTTATGTTTTTCAACTGTATGCCAAACCTTAGAAACCCATGGACAAGTTGTATCAATGATATGACAACCTTTCTCATGCAAGAGTTTCATTTCTTGAACAGTAGCTCCGAAAGCAGGAAGTATAACAACATCCCCATTAGAAACTAAAGAAAAATCTTTAATTCCATTTTTAGCTGAAATGAATTTTACATTCATTTTTCTTAAATGATCATTAACCGAGGGATTATGAATTATTTCGTTTGTTATCCAAATATTCTCATTTGGGTAATGTCTTCTAGTTTCATAAGCCATTGCTACAGCTCTTTCAACTCCCCAACAGAAACCGAAGGCTTGGGCCAACTTAATATTTAGTCTGCCTTTAGTGTAAGTAAAACCATTATCCCTAATAGAACTTATCAAATCACTTTGGTAAGCTTCTTCTAACGCTTGAGCTCTTTTTGTTGGAGAATCGAAACCCCTTCTATTGTATCTATCAGAATGATGAAGGGATCTTCTAAAAGCTTGAGTATCCATCTTCCTATATTACAACGTTTTAAATAATTTTTCGTAAAAAAAAGAAACCTGACATAAGTCAGGTTTCTTAAATCAATTTTCAGTTAGATTATTTAGCAGATGCAAAGTCTGGATATGCTTCCATTCCATGCTCTCCTATATCTAAGCCTTGAGTCTCTTCCTCTTCAGATACTCGGATTCCACCGAATAATCCTCCAATTACAGACCAGGCAATCCAGCAAGTAACTAGTGTCCAAATAGCATAAGCTGCGGCACCAAGAGCTTGAACTAGAAGAAGGGTAATACCTCCACCATTGAACAATCCCATACCTGCTCCATCACCTTGTACAGCTGTACCCCAAAGACCGATAACTACAGTACCCCATACACCACAAACTCCGTGAACAGAGAATGCACCTACAGGATCATCGATCTCAGCGGCATCAAGTGCTGCAACAGAAAATACAACGATAATTCCGCCTACTAGTCCTGCGAACCAGGCTCCAGCAAGAGTCATATCACCACAACCAGCAGTGATACTAACCAAACCAGCAAGGATTCCGTTAATTATCATTGTAAGATCAGGCTTACCAGAAGTTAATGTTGAAACAATAGTTGCACCAATAGCTCCAGCTGCTGCTGCCAAAGTAGTTGTTACAGCAACATATGGAACCCATTGATCCATAGCAAGTTGAGAACCGGGGTTAAATCCGTACCAACCTATCCATAGGACTAATGCACCTAGAGTAGCTATAGCCATATTGTGTCCTGGCATAGCCTGTGGTTTCCCATCAGAGTATTTGCCAATTCTTGGTCCAAGAAGCATAGCTCCTACAAGACCCGCCCATGCTCCAACTGAGTGAACAATTGAAGAACCAGCAAAATCAACAAAACCTAAAGAATCAAGCCAACCACCATTCCATTTCCAGCTACCAGCAATTGGATATATAAATGCAGTTAATACAACAGCAAAAACAACAAATTCTCCAAATTTAACTCTTTCAGCAACAAGACCGGAAACGATAGTTGCCGCAGTTCCTGCAAAAGCAGACTGGAACAAGAAATCAACAGTTGGGACTAATCCAGCATCAGTTACCATATCTGCAGTAACTGTTGGATCAAAAAATAAGCCTCCAAAATAAAGCCATCCGTCAGCAACACTTCCTCCGTACATTAATGAATAGCCGATAAACCAATAAGAAGTTACAGCTAGAGCAAATACAAAGAGGTTTTTAGCAAGAATGTTAACAGCGTTCTTAGAACGGCACATACCTGCCTCAACCATAGCGAAACCGGCGTTCATAAAGATCACTAGAATAGTAGCGATCAAAAGCCATAAATTGTTAGCAAGAAAAGCTGCATTCAACTCAGGTAAATCAGCTGCGTGAGCTGAAAGATTAAAAATACCTAAACCAAACAAAGCTAGGGGAACAGTTGCAAGCCACAACATAGAGCGGTTTGAACTAAATCCTCGAATACTCCTCAAAAGGAGCATAGGTCCATTAACAAGACTTGCATCTTGAAGTTTGGACCTAGAGCGCCTTTGAGGCGTTTGCAAAGCAGTGGTCATAAAAAAAAATTAGATCTGCAAAAAAACAGTTTTACTGTTTCCTTTCAAATTTAAATTTATTCAAAAAACTTATCCGTGTCTAGTAGTTGTTTATACCATTTTTATAGTTGCACCTTAAAAAATTATTTGTTAAATTTAAAAATTATTTTTTTTGGATTTCAAAATATCAAGTTTTTTGGCTATTTTAAAGGTTTAATTCCATTCCATGATACGTGATCTTTATGAAATTCAAAAGAACATGGAATAGTTATCATTCCTACACTTAAAGATTCTCTAAAAAGACTGCCGTATAAGGGATCTGCATCATCTCCAGGGGCAAAAAAACAAGCGTCTTTTCTTGTAATACAAAGTACTAAAACACTTTTACTTTCAGGAATTAATTCCTTTAATTCTATGAGGTGTTTTTGGCCTCTTTTCGTTACTGTATCTGGGAATAGAGCTACATTTTCTTTAATCCAAGTCGTATTTTTAACCTCTATGTAAATGTTACGTTTATCAGGATTTGAAGATTTTGGAGTTAAAAAAAAGTCAATTCTGCTTTTTTTATCTTTTCCATAAGGAACTTCAGATTTAATTGTCTCTATTTCTCCTATTATTTCGTCAAGCAAATTTTTCTCAATAACCTTTTTGATTAACTTATTTGCAAATAGAGTATTAATACCTACCCAAACCTCCTCATTTTTTGCATTAAAAACACATATCTGTTCCCAAGTAAAAGGTAATTTTCTTTTTGGAGAAGAGGAAACACTTATTCTTACTTTTGCTCCCTCACTCAAAAGTCCCTTCATTGGGCCAGTGTTAGCACAATGAGCAGTTACTACCTCTCCACTCTCTAATTCAATATCTGCAAGAAACCTTTTATACCTCTTAATTAAAACCCCTTCAATTAATGGATCAAAATCAATTAACCGATCATTCATAAATATGTCGTTAGTTAAAAATCAAATATAATTGAAACTTAAACTTATTGAAAAATTTAGACGATTCCAAATGCATTCATTTTTAAAAAATAATGTTTTTTCAATTTCGTTTGGTACTAGTCTAAGTAAATTAGCTGGATGTATAAGACAAATATTTATAGCTGCTGCTTTTGGGGTTGGTGTAACGTACGACGCGTTTAATTATGCATATATAATTCCTGGTTTTTTGCTAATAATCATTGGGGGTATTAATGGTCCATTGCATAACGCAGTCGTTGCAGTTTTAACTCCGCTTAACAAAAAAAATGGAGGGATTGTTTTAACTCAAGTAAGCATAAAACTTTCAATATTATTATTAATTTTAGCCATATTGATTTACTCGAATTCCAGTTTATTAATTGATTTATTGGCCCCGAATTTAAGTTACGAAGCTAAATCTATTGCCACTTACCAATTACAAATACTTACACCTTGCATCCCTTTATCCGGCTTCATAGGTTTAAGCTTTGGCGCCTTAAATTCCCAAAGAAAATTCTTTTTATCAAGTATAAGTCCAGCAATAACAAGCGTAACTATTATTTTTTTTATTTTATTTAGTTGGATTTTCAACCAAGAAAATACATCTTCTAATTTCTTTACTTACACGGGATTACTGGCATTTGCAACTTTGACAGGAACTTTAATTCAGTTTGTTGTTCAAATTTGGGAAATAAATAAAATTGGTCTCTTGAGATTAGAGTCAACCTTCAATTTATTTAAAGATGAAGAGAGGAGGATTTTCAAACTAATTATTCCAGCATCTATCTCATCAGGTCTAAGTCAAATTAATGTTTTTATCGATATGTTTTTCGCTTCAAGTTTTCAAGGCGCAGCATCTGGACTAGCTTACGGAAACTTTCTTATACAAGCCCCCTTAGGCATATTATCTAACTCCTTGATTCTGCCATTACTTCCAAAATTCTCTAAATTGAGAAGTGAAAAAGACGAAAGAGGTCTCCAAAAAAAATTGATATCTGGGATAGAGTACTGTTTCTTGACAGCTATTTTTTTAACCGGATTTTTCATAACATTCAATAATCAAATCGTACAATTAGTTTTTCAAAGAGGATCTTTTGATTATTCAGCAACTTTAAAAGTAAAAAATATATTAATTGCTTATGCAGTTGGCATACCATTTTATCTTTATAGAGATTTATTAGTAAGAACTTACTATTCAATAGAAAAAACAAACTTCCCTTTTAAGTCTTCATTTGCAGGGATAATATTTAATATTTTTTTTGATTGGTTTTTAATTGGTGCCCCAATTAAGAATTTTGGGAATCTTTCTCCATATAATTTCGGAGTTGTGGGAATAATTTTATCTTCAGTAATAGTCAACCTTATAGTCTGTATTTTGCTTTCTTTTAATCTGCGAAATGAAGATATCCATTTACCTAACTTGGATTTATTGAGGAAAATTAGCCTCATGTCATTAGCAGCATTTATAGACAGCACACTTTGTTTTACTATTCTCCAAACTACGAATAACTTCAATTCAAATCTTGCAGAATTTTTATTATTAATATTTGGAACTCTAACTTTTTTTGTGATTTATTTTTTACTTACAAAATTCTTGAAAGTAAATAAATTTAAAGTTTCAAAAAAAGAGATTTAGTTTTTAAAAAAAACTTTCCAAAATCTCCTCTAATTCTAGAATTTGTGAGTTAGTGATTAAATTAATCAGTGGAATACTATTAACACCATCCCCTACTTTTACATTTATTGCTTTCAAACTTAATTTTGCAGCCTCCAATGGGCCTTGATCTTTATTGCTGATACATTCAATAGCAAGATGCCTAGCTAGGCCAGCGTCTCCAAGATACAAATTCCACTTTTCTATTTTAATAAAAACCTTTTCGGAAATAACATTTTCTAGATCACTTATACGTATCTGAGAGTCCATAAATATAAATTGATTTAAGTTGATTGTTTTGAAGTATCTTTAGGTTTTTTTATAATTACGAAAAGTAAATGGGAGGCCAAAAGAACTGACCAGACAATTGCAAAATTATTAAAATAGCCGATTTCATATTTAATCTCTTTTAAAAGCCACGTGCCACTTACAATCGCAGTAAATATCATGCAGTGAATAACAAAATTTACTATTCGAGAAAAATGTTTATAGATAGGATCTTCTAAATCACCATTTCCGTACCACTTTATAGGCATATTAATAATTAGATTGTTAATAATAGATATTTTACCCGAAATCTAGTTGACTAAGAGACCCTGAAACAGAGATATTACATAATTATGCGCCTGTAGCTCAGTGGATTAGAGCACCTGACTACGGATCAGGGTGTCGGGAGTTCGAATCTCTCCAGGCGCGTTTAAAATTCTGAAATATTCTTTTTATATTTTTCTAAAAAATATCGTCTATATTATGGGTATTACTTATCAAATTCAATGAATATCCTTCAAAATCTTAAAGAAAGTGATCCAGTAATATCAAATTTTATCAACTCTGAAAAAAATAGGCAGGAAACTCATCTTGAGTTAATCGCAAGCGAAAATTTCGCATCAATTGCCGTTATGCAGGCTCAAGGTTCCGTCCTTACAAATAAATACGCCGAGGGATTACCTCAAAAAAGATATTACGGGGGATGTGAATTTGTTGATGAAATCGAAGAATTAGCTATTCAGAGAGCGAAAAAATTATTTAATGCAAATTGGGCTAATGTTCAACCCCATAGTGGAGCACAGGCAAATGCTGCTGTTTTCCTAAGTCTACTTAAACCTGGCGACACAATCATGGGGATGGATTTATCTCATGGTGGACACCTAACTCATGGGTCTCCAGTAAATATGAGTGGTAAGTGGTTCAATGCAGTTCACTATGGTGTAAATAAAGAAACTAGTGAATTAAATTTTGATGAAATAAGAGAGATAGCACTTGAAACAAAACCAAAATTGATCATATGCGGATATTCTGCTTATCCAAGAACAATCGATTTTGAATCATTTAGAAATATTGCAGATGAAGTTGGTGCTTTCTTAATGGCTGATATTGCACATATTGCCGGTCTTGTAGCAAGTAAACTTCACCCAAATCCAATACCTTATTGTGATGTAGTAACTACAACTACTCATAAAACATTAAGAGGGCCTAGAGGGGGACTTATCTTATGTAAAGATGCAGAATTTGGAAAGAAATTTGATAAATCTGTTTTCCCTGGAACTCAGGGTGGGCCCCTCGAACATATAATTGCAGCTAAAGCAGTTGCATTTGGAGAAGCCTTGCAGCCAGATTTCGTTAATTATTCCCAACAAGTAATAAAAAATGCAAAAGTTCTAGCTTCAACTTTAATAAATAGAGGTATCAATATCGTGAGTGGAGGCACTGATAACCATATTGTTTTACTCGATTTAAGAAGTATCAATATGACTGGTAAAATTGCTGACTTGCTTGTAAGTGAAGTGAATATCACTGCAAATAAAAATACCGTTCCATTTGACCCTGAATCACCTTTTGTAACCAGCGGACTAAGGTTGGGAACTGCTGCTTTAACTACTAGAGGCTTTAATGAGAATGCTTTTGCTGAAGTTGGCGAAATTATTGCTGATAGATTACTTAACCCAGACGATTCACTGATTGAAAGTCAATGTAAAGAAAGAGTATTAACCTTATGTAATCGTTTTCCTCTTTATGAAGGCAAACTTGAAGCATCAATTAAATGAGTCCTAACTCCAAGGGAGTTGAAATTCTTTCTATTGGAACAGAGCTACTCTTAGGAAATATTATCAATACAAATGCTCAATGGATTTCTGAACAGTTATCTCAATTAGGCTTAAATCACTTTAGGCAATCAACTGTCGGTGATAATTGTGATCGAATTATAAAAGTAATTCAAGAAATATCGAAAAGAAGTAATCTTCTAATTACAACTGGTGGCTTGGGACCCACCCCAGATGACTTAACTACTGAAGCAATAGCCAAATCTTTTAATGTATCTCTTTTTGAAAGACCGCACTTATGGGATGAAATTAAACAAAAACTTCCAAACTCAAAGCTCAAGGACGATTCCTCTAGCTTAAGGAAACAATGTTTCTTCCCAAAAAATGCTCAAATAATTAATAACCCTAGGGGCACTGCCCCAGGAATGATATGGGAACCAATAAAAGGATTTACTATTCTTACTTTCCCTGGAGTACCAAGTGAAATGAAAACTATGTGGGAAGAGACGGCGTATGATTTCATTAAAACCAAATTCTCAGATAATTATTCCTTTTATTCAAATACTCTTAAATTTGCAGGTATTGGAGAATCTAGTGTTGCAGAAAAAATTAATGATCTATTAAATCTTAAAAACCCGACTGTTGCTCCATATGCAAACTTAGGAGAGGTTAAACTCAGAATCACCGCGCGAGCTAAGAACGACCTAGAAGCAAAAAATATAATTAAGCCTGTAAAAGAAAAATTAAAAAAAGATTTTTCAAAGTTTATTTTTGGAGAGGATAATGATACTTTGCCAAGCGTTTTAATAAAAGAGTTAACTAAAAATA
>NZ_JAKVCI010000021.1:0-32181 GCF_022447305.1 Prochlorococcus sp. ALOHA_ZT_50
GAGCGCCACTAGTAATTTCAAAGGCTGTGTGTGTGTAATAATCTAAACCTCTTACTAGATTAAAATTTTCAATGTAAGGTATTTTTAAAACCTCTAATTGTCTTTTTAAGTCTAAATATCTGTTATGACTTTTTTCAGATAAAAAATTAAATAATCTTGGTGCATTTTCAAGAACTTTTTTAGTTTGAATATTCTTTGAGTCCAAAATCCTCAAAGGGTTTTTAGAAATTCTATTCTGAGAATCTAAATCTAGAGAATCTTTATTTATTTCTAGCCATTTTAAAAAGGATTTTTGAAAATTTGATCTGTCATTAGTATCACCTAACGTATTTATTTCAAGATTGAGTTCTTTTATTCCTAATTTACCTAAGATATCCCAAGCTAAAGCAATAATTTCAACATCACTTCTAACTGAATCATGTCCTATAAACTCAACACCTAACTGATGAAACTGTCTTTGCCTGCCTGCTTGAGGTCTTTCGTATCGAAACATAGGACCCATGTACCAAAGTTTTTGAAGAGGATTAGACGATATTCCATTTTGTATTAACGCTCGTGCGACTGAGGCTGTTCCTTCAGGTCTTAGAGTGCAAGATCTCTCCCCCCTATCAAGAAATGTATACATTTCCTTACTGACAACATCTGTTCCTTCACCAATTCCTCTTATAAATAATTCGGTCATTTCCAATATTGGTGTTCTTATTTCTTTGATGGATGCTCTAGAAAGCTGCTCTAATAAAATTTTTTCAACGTTTTGCCACTTTATTAATTGATCAGGAAATAGGTCTACTGTTCCTCTTAGGTTTTTTAAGTTATTCAAAGTTCTAAAAAATAATTCAAAATTTTTAATTCATCTAGAAATTAATCTTTGATTGGTTATTTTGTGAGACAATTTTAATTTAACATTTAGAAAAACTATTGGGAATTAATAAAAGTAAAGAGAATCAACATTGCGGTACAAAACCAAAAAAAATTGCTTTTGGAATAGCACCTCTTGGTATAGTTTCAATAGGAATAGTGCCAATGGGAGTAATAAGTATAGGGGTAGTCCCAATGGGTGTATTTTCTTTTGGTGCAGTAGCAATGGGAATAGTCAATTTATCAGTAGTTGGGATGGGAATTATCTCTGCCGGTGTTACTACTATGGGAATATGGGAGTATTCACCTAATTCTCATAAAAATCATCATAATCATTCCAAACAAATTTCAAATTCAAATAAGGAAAATATGATGTCAGATCTATTTAACACTAAACAAGAGGCTGAAAAGGCTGCTTCAAAATACGGATGTATTGGAGCACATAAAATGGGTAATAAATGGATGCCTTGTAAGATGCACTAAATATTTTCTTAGTCAAAAATTTATTAAATATTAATTCAAAATCTCTACTCTAAAATCAAGATTTTTTGCCTCATCAGTAGTTAATTTTCTTGACCAAGCTCCTTGCACAGGACTATTCCATCTGAACCCAGCATTTTTAGCTAAAGACCTATCTTCATAACTAACCAAAGCCTTGTATAAAAACCTCGGTTCAGTAGCTTTAAGTAAAAGTTCCTCTAAGTTGTCGCATTTTTTGAAGACCTCAGATATATAAAAGCAATCAGATAAAGCTCTATGTAAATTCCAAACTGGTATTGAAAAAGATAAGGCTAGATCAGTTACTGAAGGTCTTGTTTTTAGTGATTTTTGAAAAGACCAATTAATATCCTCTAAACTACATATCCATTTCTTATTAAGCTTAGGCAATCTTCCTTTTCCAAACCATTTCTTATCAAACTCCACATTATGAGCAACGATGAAATCTGAAGAATCAACAAGTTTTAGAAAGAAATTCAATCCATCTTCCCATGGTTGAGAGATATTAGTTACTTCAGCAGATATACCATTCACATGTTCGGCTTCATTATTATTAACTGGGAATAAAAATGAAACTTGTGAAAGCACGCACTTAAAAGATACATCAAACAAAATACAACCTATCTCTATCACTTCATCTTTATTTTCGTCTAAACCTGTTGTTTCAGTATCAAGAATTAAAATTTTTTCAATTTTTTTATTTTGATTAGCAACACTCTCTTCAGAGGGATAACTGATAACTTGATCCTGAAGAATATCCAATTGATTTAATTCTTTTTTGTTAGATAGATCCAATTAGCTGAAAACACTTTCATTTATCTTGACGCATTTAATAAAAATTTCTCTTAAATTAATATAAATTAAGAAACATGATTAGAAAATAATTTTTGAAACATTCTTAGTTTATGAAAGATGACTTTTACAAAATATCAATTTAATAATTTTTGTTATTGGCCTTCAAATCCTAAAAAAATTGTGGAATTTATTGGTGGAAGTTATCTAGCTTCTAAACCAGATTTAACTTATAAAAGATTCATAGAGAGTTTAATTAATAAAAACTATGCAGTACATGCATATAAATACACTCCACAATTTGATCACCAACAACTTGCTATTAAAGCATGGAGGGATTTCAAGAATTGCCGAATATCTTTATCCAAGAGAATAGGAGCATCAATTCCTTCAATAAGAATTGGTCATAGCCTAGGCTGCAAACTTCATCTAATTTCCCCTGATGGTGGAAGAAATTGCGAAAAATTCATATCAATAAGTTTTAATAACTTCAGTGCTAACAAATCTATTCCATTATTGAAACAAATTTCTCAAAAATTAGAATTCAACAGTGAATTCAGCCCAAGCCCTGAAAGAACTTTGCGATTAATTGAAAAAACATATAATCAAAAAAATAACTTCCTAATAAAATTCAACTCAGACGAATTAGATCAAACAGATAAATTATTTTCTTGTCTGAAAGCAAGAAAAGAAGATAATTCTAAGGGGGTAATGTTAAAAGGTACACACACTATAATTGCAAGCGCAGGACTAAGAGAAAATTTTTTGGGAGACTGGGCCGATGATGAATTCAAAAGAAATACTATAAAAAAAATTTCCAATTTAATTGATGAATCTGATTAGGATAATTCTTTCAGCTTTTCCAAAACAGAACTATCTTCAAGAGTGCTTATATCACCGCTAATTTTTTCTCCAGCAGCCAAAGATCTTAAAATTCGCCTCATAATTTTTCCACTACGTGTTTTCGGAAGAGAGTCAGAAATTATAATCTTTTCAGGCTTTGCGATAATTCCAATTTCATTAACAACATGTTTCTTTAGATCCTCTACTAATTCTGAAGAACCGTTCACGTCTTTCTCTAGAGATACAAAAGCAACTATAACTTCACCTTTTAAATCATCTTTTTTGCCAACGACTGCAGACTCTGCAACTGATTTATGACTTACCAAAGCAGATTCTATTTCCATTGTTCCTAACCGATGTCCTGAAACACTTATGACATCATCAACTCTTCCCATAATCCATATATATCCATCTTCATCAATGCGTGCTCCATCTCCAGCAAAATAAACATTTTTTTCTCCTTTAAAGGAAATATATTCCCAATAACTCTCCAAATATCTCTCTGAGTTTCCGTGAATTGTTCTCATCATTCCTGGCCAAGGTTTCTTAATAATTAAATAGCCACCCTCGTTCTCCTTAACCTTATCTCCATTCTTATCGACAATTTCAACTTCGATTCCTGGCAGAGGGAAAGTAGCTGAACCTGGCTTTGTAGCAACGACTCCAGGCAAGGGACTTATCATCACACCACCAGTCTCAGTTTGCCACCAAGTATCAACAATAGGGCATTTATCTTTACCAATAACATCCTTGTACCACATCCATGCTTCAGGATTAATTGGTTCTCCAACTGTGCCCAAAAGTCTAAGACTCTCCAAATTATATTTATCAGGTATTTCACGCCCAGACTTCATAAATGCTCTTATTGCAGTTGGTGCAGTATAAAAAATAGAAACCTTATATTTTTGAACAATTTCCCAAAAAGCCCCTAAATTTGAGGGTCTTGGCACTCCCTCATACATTAAGGTTGTAGCACCATTAGATAAAGGCCCATAAACTATGTAACTATGACCTGTAATCCAACCAACATCAGCAGTACACCAGTAAATATCGTCATCTTTTAAGTCAAAAATCCATTTAAATGTCAAATGGGACCAAAGATTGTAACCACCTGTAGTGTGAACTACACCTTTGGGCTTTCCAGTAGAGCCTGAAGTATAAAGAATAAAAAGTCTATCTTCGCTATTCATTATTTCTGGTTCACAATGATCTTTTTGATCTTTTAATAATTCGTGCCACCAAAAATCTCTATCATCAACCATCGAAATATTTTTTTTGGTTCGTTGAACAACAACTACTTTTTCAACAACTTTATCTGCCCCACTTTCAATGGCCGCATCAACTGCTTTCTTAAGTTCAATCACCTTATCTTTTCTAAAGCCACCATCAGCAGTAATAACAAATCTGGCGTTTCCATCAATTAACCTATCTTTTAAAGCTTCTGAAGAAAATCCTCCAAAGACAACTGAATGAGGCGCGCCAATTCTTGCACAAGCTAACATCGCAAACATCGCTTCAGGAATCATCGGCATATAAATACATACCAAATCTCCTTTTTTTACACCAATTGCTTTTAATGCATTAGCTGCTTTACATACCTCTTTTAGAAGTTCTTCGTAAGTATATTTTTTGCTATCTCCGGGTTCGCCTTCCCATATAAGTGCAGTCTTTCCTCCAAGCCCTCTCTTAATGTGTCTATCTAAGCAGTTATATGTAATATTGAGTTTCCCTTCTTTGAACCATTTAAAAAAGGGCGCATTTTCGTTATCTAATACAGTTTGAAATGGCTCAAACCAATCTAATTCAGATTTTGCAAAAGATTCCCAAAATTGAATAGGATTATCTGATGCTTGTTTTTTTAGACTTAGTAATTCTTCTTGAGTACTAATATTTGAGTTTTCTGCAAATTTTTTTGATGGAGGGAAAATTCTCTTTTCTTCAAGTATGTTATTGATTGAATTTTTTTTATCTAATGACATTAAATAAATCTATGCTTAATAAATTTAGTCGAAAAAATTAAGGTTTTCAAAAATTTTAATATTAATTTAGCTCAAAGATTTATTTCTAATAGATCTAATAAATACGGCTTAGAACAAATTCTGGAAGAGCCATTAAAGCTCTTTTATATTCTGAATCAGGAAGCCAGACTATAGCTTCTTTAGAAAGCATTGCAAAATCCTCAGCTAGTTTCCTGGAACTTTCAATAGCTTTAGAGTTCATGATGATATTAAGAGCATCATCTAAATCATCTTTTTCAGCAAGTTCTCTGTTTATAAGAACTGACAATTGTTTATTTTCTTCTAAGGCATATAAAACTGGGGCGGTAAGATAACCACTAGCAAGATCACTTACAGCAGGTTTTCCAAGTTGTTTATCATTTCCAGTAAAGTCAAGAATGTCATCTACAACTTGGAATGCTAAACCAATATTTTTGCCAAAATCGTACAACGAGGTTAAGTTTTCGTCATTAATCCCACTCAAAACTCCAGCTGCTTTGCAACTATTGGCTATTAATGATGCTGTTTTACAATAACTTTTGTTGATGTATTTGGAAAAAGATTGAGCCGAATCAAATCTATTTAAATTTTGTTTGATTTCACCCTCTGCTAAATCCATTATTACTCTACTAAGTAATTTAACTACATTTACATTGTCAAGATTTGCTAGGTGCCAACTTGCTTGAGCGAATAAAAAGTCACCCGCCAAAACAGCTACTCTGGTATTAAATCTGCTATGAACTGTATCTACTCCTCTTCTTGTAGACGCCTCATCAACAACATCATCATGGACTAATGAGGCTGTATGAATCATCTCAGTTATTTCAGCAAGCCTTTTATGTTTGGTTGTCAAGCAAAATTCAGGAGATATAGCTTTTGAAATCAATAAAACTATACCAGGTCTCAACCTTTTCCCCCCAGCACTAAAAAGGTGTTCTGCTGCGGCTTGAAGAATTGGGTGACCAGCTCCTATTAGATTTTTCAGTTCTAAAATAAGATCATCAAGATCATTTTCAACTGGTTGTAGTAGCTCTGTTACTGTATTCATGATTGACCTCTTCTATATCTTAAGGAATCAAACATTACTTCGGAGGTTAACCAACCTAATTTCTTTATTAATTCCAAGCCAAAATTTTACTTTATTGGAAAACTCATCTCTTTCTGAAGTAACAAAAAATTTTACATTTTCGAAAGAAATACTCTCATAGCGGTCAGTTTTTGGAATAGCAAAAGATTCATTAAATTTTTTTATTAATGCTACCGATGGATCAATAATTTTTATATTTGAATCTAATTTTTTTCTTAAAAAGTCATAAATTAAAGGATAGTGACTACATCCAAGTATTAATTCTTCAATATTTTTGTTTATTAGTGGTCTTAAGTATAAGTCTGAAAGACTATTTAACTTATCAAGATTTAATTTTTCTTTTTCAATTTCTGATACAAATTCTGGACATTCTTGCTGAAATATTATCGTATTCTCTTTTTTAGCATTTATAGCTTTCTTGTAATACGATGATCGAACAGTTGTTTGTGTTGCTAGGACACCAATTATTTGTTTATCAACTATTTCCGATACTGAGTTTATAAGGTCAAAACAAGGGACCTTTAAATTATCTTCTAGAATATCAAGCGCACACGCATTTGTAGTGTTACAAGCAACTAAAAGTGCATCCAAATTCTTATCAACAAAAAAAGTACAAATCTCCTTTGCAATTAATCTTATCTCTTTAGAATTTTTGTTCCCAAAAGGTATTCTTTTTGTATCCGCCAAATAAAAAACTTCTACATCTTTACGTGTTTTTAGTAAAGAATTAAGGATAGTAAAACCACCTATTCCGCTATCAAATATACCTATTTTAAGTTTCACCCTACTTTATCTAGATATTCGAGGATGCCTTTTGCAATTGCATAGGCTAATCTTTTTCGATGGGTTATTTTTTCTAATCTTCTTGCATCTAATCTTCCCGTTAAAAATCCAATTTCTACAAGGACTGCAGGCATCCTAGTATTTTTAATTACATAAAATCGACCTTGTTTAACTCCTCGATCAGGACTCCCAGGGGAAACTCTTAAAATTTGTTTTTGAATTCTTTTCGCGAGTAATCTTCCTCTCCACCCTCTGTAATAAAAGGTTTCCAATCCATTTATGTCTCTTCTTTTACCTCTTGAGGCATTTGCATGAATACTTACAAAGATATCTGCATCCGTATTATTAGCAATGGAAACTCTTGGAGGTAAATCCAAATCAACGTCATTTGTTCTAGTCAACCTTACTTTGACACCTTTCTCAGAAAGTAAATTTTTAACTATTTTTGAAACCTCTAGAACAACATCTGTTTCTCTAATACCACCAATACCTATTGCTCCTGGATCAGGTCCTCCATGCCCTGGATCGATTACAACCTCAAACTTGTTTCGTTTTACCTCTGGTAGTTTCAAGTAACCATAATTGTTTTTCTTCTTATGAATTAAATTTTGATTTGCTTTGATATTTCCTCTTTTCTTTTCAACTAAACCTTCACCAATCTTTTTAAATGAATATTTTGAGTTAAATAGTTTAATTCTCCATCTATTTTGATCTAAGCCAACCATTTGCCAAGTCAAAGGTTTCAAATAAGTCTCTTCCTTAAATTCAATTACTAGTCTTGTTTTACCCTTATCTGGTTTACCTAATCTAATTTCTTTTATTGGGCCATTACCTTTTATTGTTCTGGGATTTTTTAATTCTCCTGGAAAATCTACCCAGAATCTATCTCCCGATATTTGGTTAGCCTTCTGAAAGTATGCTTTTAAATTTGTATTTGATTTAGTTCTTAATTCTAAAACCCCATTAGTATTTATAGCCCATGCCGCAAGAGCACTTGAAGATTTAACTGGAAGGATTGAAGAATTTAAAAATAAAAAAACGGATAAATAACGAAAAAGTTTATTATCTAAAAACTTTATCATTAGTTTGAAAACAATTTGTTTTTTCTATGTTTAAGGCTTGGCATCTGCTCCCTAATTTTCTTTACTCTTTCTTTATCAGCAGGTGCTATTGCAGCTCCCTGAGTTTTTCCGGCATCAGATAAAACTGTACCCCAAGGGTCAATTACCATTGCATGGCCATGACTTTGCCTTCTTCCATAATGAATCCCAGTTTGAGCTGGAGCGACTACATATGCTGTATTCTCAATTGCTCTTGCTTGTAATAGGATTTGCCAATGATCTTTTCCAGTAAATGCTGTAAAAGCTGCGGGAATCATAATTAGCTCTGCACCATTCGAAGACAAATATCTATAGAGTTCAGGAAATCTAACGTCGTAACAAATCGATAATCCTATTTTGCATAAACCTGGGACATCTACAACAGGTGGATACTCTGCTCCAGATAAAATAGTGGATGATTCCTTGTATAAATTTCCATCTGGCAAATCAACATCAAACAAATGAATCTTGTCGTATTTTGCCAAAATCTGTCCATCTTTCCCAAATAAGGCTGACCTATTAAAAGTATGACTATCATCACCAGCAGGGACAGGATACCCTCCTCCCAAAAGAAATACTTGATATCTTTGTGACATAGTTTTTAGAAAATTTGCACACTTCTCTGACAATTCAGAAGCTAATCTAAGTTTTTCATCATCTCCTCCTAAAAAAGCAAAATTCTCAGGCAATCCTATTAACTCAGCACCTCTTCTAGCAGCTAATTCAATCTGTTCTTCTGCTTCAGTAAAATTTGCTTCAACATTTGAAGTACTTGTAATTTGCAATGCAGCTACCAAAAAATCAGTCAAGACTTTACTCCTAATGAACCAATTCGTAAATCATGAGGCACGAATCACACCTCTTTCAACTTGAGCTGGAACAATATCTAAGCAATCAAGTTCAGAGCAACATTTAAAATCATCCTCATAATCTCCAAGACTTGTCAATCTTTTGCCATGGGTTGCTGTTTTTAAACATTTCAAAATATCATTTTTCCAAAAATCCCAAAGTGCCAAAGCAGCTTGTAATTCGTCATTCAGAATATTAATTTCGAAATCACAGTTCTGTTTTAGGTATGAGGCCAAAGCACCAGCAGCTAAAGAATCCTCAAGTGAATAAGAGCCTTCCCAACCACTACCAAGTATTAAAACATTTTCACTTTTTAATGAAATGATTTTTTCGGCAACTGCTTTCCTATTTGGGAGACCCATAGCAAATAAATGCTTAGCATTTTGAACTTTTTGCAATGATTTAGTCCCATTAGTCGTACTCATAAATAGTCTTTTACCATTAACAACTTTTTTTGTAACTGATAAAGGAGAATTTCCTAAATCAAAGCCCTCAATCTTCTTTCCGCCTCTCTCTCCAAGCATTAGTCTCTTTTCAGCTTGCCACTTAATTGCAGATTCTTTTAATAAATCTAAATCTGCAAAAACTTGTATTGAATCAGCTCCATTTTTTAAAGCCCAAGAAATTGTGGTTGTAGCTCTTAAAACATCAATGACCACTGCGATGTCTGGACTATTTTCAGGAACATCCTTTGCAACGTGATAATAAGTAAGATTAATAATCAAGTCCTTTTTCTGAATTTATTATAGAAAACAGTTACTTAATTTGATTATTTTTTTTTTAAAAACAAACTTATTGATAATATAAAACTAATTTGTTTTTACAGAAATCTTATCAAGTAATTAATTTGAAAATGAATAATATCCGCACAATAAAAGGTGGAGTTAATTTAAAAGGAAAAGTAAAAGTACCTGGAGATAAATCTATTTCTCATAGAGCTCTAATAATAGGAAGTATTGCTAAGGGTGAGACGACTATTGAGGGGTTCTTACATTCTGAAGATCCACTTTCAACTGCTGATTGTCTAAGAAAGTTAGGTGTAAATATACCAGAAATAAAAAAAAATGAGCCTTTTACGATTTCAGGATTGGGTCTTGATGGATTAAAAGAGCCCAAAGAAATTCTAAATTGTGGGAATTCGGGAACCACCATGAGATTATTAATGGGGTTACTTGCCGGTCAAGAAGGCAAGAATTTTATCTTAACAGGTGATATTTCTCTTAATGAAAGGCCAATGGGGAGAGTGGGCAAACCATTATCGTTGATGGGTGGCAAAATTTTTGGTAGAGAAAAAGGAAACAAAGCTCCAATCTCAATTGATGGGAATAAATTAAAAGGGTGTGTTATAGGAACCCCTGTAGCGAGTGCTCAAGTAAAATCTGCAATCTTATTGGCAGGCCTCAAAGCTTCTGGAACCACTTCTGTTATTGAACCAGCATCTTCAAGAGATCATACTGAAAGAATGTTAAAAGCATTTGGAGCAGACATCAGTATCAGAGGAGAATTAGGAAGGAATGTAGTTATCAAGTCAGGGGGCAACTTAATTGGCCAGAGAATATTGATTCCTGGAGACATAAGCTCTGCTTCTTTTTGGATGATTGCTGCATCTATTGTTCCAAATTCAGAGGTTTTAATTCAGAATGTCGGATTAAATCCCACTAGAACAGGGATTTTAAATGTAATGGATTCAATGGGGTGCAATTATGAGATTTTAGATAAATCGACTATTGCAGGTGAACCTATTGGATCTATTAAAGTAAAGACTTCAAATAATTTAAGATCATTCACTATTGAAGGAGATATTCTCCCAAAACTTATAGATGAAATTCCTATCCTTACTGTGGCTGCCTGTTTTTGTAATGGAGTTTCTGAAATTAAGGATGCACAAGAATTAAGAGTTAAGGAGACAGATCGATTAAAAGTCATGGCACGACAGTTACAAAAATTCGGTGCTGAAATAACAGAAAAAGAGGATGGGTTAATTATTAATGGGCAATCAAAATTTCATTCTGCGGAGGTAGACAGTGAGACAGATCATCGAGTAGCAATGAGTCTTGCTATTGCTTCACTTCTTGCCAAAGGTACCTCAAAAATCATGAGAGCAGATGCAGCTAGCGTCTCGTATCCCACTTTTTGGGAAGAGCTGGCCAAACTAACTAACTAGCCTAAAAAGTTTTTGTCTGAATTAATAGAAGTTTTAACTAAAGATGGTAGTTACTCTTTAAGAAGTGTGTTTTTTCAAGAGAACTTCCATAGTTTATTGGGCGCATTGGAGGAAACAAAGTCAAAGTTTACAGCTACTTCTAATTTGCAAAGATTTAAGGGTAAATCTCTTAATGTTTTGGATATATGTTTTGGTTTAGGATACAATTCCGCTTCTTTATTAGATGAATTAATTAAACAAAAATCATATTTAAATTTGTATGCATTGGAGATTGATAAAAAGCCTCTTGAATATTCGCTTAGAAATGAATCTTTCCTTAAATTATGGGATCCAAAAGTCAAAAAAATATTTGAATCACTTTATCGAAAAGATTACTTTGAGGATCAATTTTTTAAATGCAGTATTTTGTGGGGTGATGCTAGAGAAAAAATCAACATTATTCCTTCCTCTATTAAATTCGATCTGATTTATTTAGATGGTTTTTCTCCTCAAAAATGCCCACAAGTATGGACAATTGAATTTTTATCTAAAGTCACAGAAAATCTTAATTCTCAGGGTTATTTAATAACTTATTCTTCTTCAGCGGCAGTAAGAAAAACCTTAAGAAATCTTGGATTAGAAATTTTTACTATTAAGCCAAGTTTTAAAAACAGAACTTTTTGGAGTCAGGGAACTGTCGCAATATCAAAATTTGATAAGAATAAATTGAAACCTAATTTCAATTTTGAAAAGTTATCTTTAATGGAAGAAGAACATCTCTTAACTAAAGCTAGTATTCCATATAGAGATCAAGATTTGAACTCAAGTAAAGACGATATAATCAGGAGAAGATTAGATGAGCAATTATTCTCAAATCTATTATCTACAAATAAATGGAGAGAGAAGTGGGGAATGACGAAGTTATCCGTTAAGAGTTAGATTTAAATTAGGATTTCAAATAAACATGTTAAGTGTTGCGATATTAGCGGCAGGCAAGGGCACTAGGATGGAAAGCTCATTGCCAAAAGTTTTACATAAAATTTCTGGCAAAAGTCTTCTACAAAGAGTAATTGATTCATGTGTCGAATTAAAACCTGATCAAATTTTCGTAATTACTGGACACAAATCAAAAGAAGTACAAAAGTCAATCCCAAACGATAAAAAAATCCATGTTGTTGTTCAAGAACCTCAATCAGGAACCGGTCATGCTATCCAGGTACTTTGTAGAGAAGTAAAAAAACATGAAGGAAAACTTTTGGTACTTAACGGCGATGTGCCACTCATTAGGCCTAGTACTCTAAAAAGACTTTTGTATTTACACGATTCAAAAAATGCTGATGTTTCTTTAATTACTACAAAGAAAACAAATCCTCATGGATATGGCAGAGTTTTTTTGAAGGGGGATTTTATAGAGAGAATTGTTGAAGAAAAAGATTGCAATGATCTAGAAAGAGAAAATCCATTAATAAATGCAGGTGTTTACTGTTTTAACTGGGGTAACTTGTCAGAAATAATTAATACCTTGCAAAGCAATAATAATCAAAAAGAGATTTACTTAACAGATACAATATCTTTGCTAAAAAATTCCTTAAGCCTCGAGGTAGAGGATAATGGAGAGCTTCAAGGAATTAATAACAGAATTCAACTATCAGAGTGCGAGGAAAGTATTCAGAATTCAATTAAAGAAAAGCATATGCTTAATGGTGTAACTTTTATAAATAAAGCAAGTTGTTCAATTAGTGAAGAAGCTGAAATTGGTAAGGATGTAATCATAGAGGCTAATACACATATAAGAGGAAATACGAAAATAAATAGTCATTGCATTATCGGTCCAAATACTTTTATTGAGAATTCTAATGTGGGATTAAATTGTGAAATTTTAAACTCTACTGTTTATGATTCTCAGATAATGGATTATATAAAAATTGGCCCTTATAGTCATATAAGACCTAATTCCAAAATATCTTCCTTTAGCAAAATAGGTAATTTTGTTGAAATCAAAAATAGTCAATTAGAGGAAGAATCTAAAGTAAACCATTTAAGTTATATTGGCGATTCTATTATTGGAAGATCTACAAATATTGGAGCAGGTACTATTACTGCAAATTTTGATGGTCAGAAAAAACATCAAACAAAAATTGGTAAAAATTCCAGTATTGGTGCAAATACAGTTTTTGTAGCGCCAATAAATCTCGGGGAATCAGTTACAACAGGAGCTGGTTCAGTGATCACAAAAGACTCCAAAGATAATTCATTAGCAATCTCAAGAACTAAGCAAGTAAATATAGAAAATTGGGAAAGAAAGAAATCCTGATCTAATTAATTAATTCAATAATTTTTTCAAGTTGCCAACATCTGCTCCCTTTTATAAGAATAGAATCACCTTTTTTTGTAGATTTGTTTATCTCTTGAGGTACATCTTTAATATTATTTAAAACTAAGAATTTATTCTTATCTTTTAGATAATTGGAGTAAATTTTTTCATTTTCTTTATCGCAAATAAATAAACACTTTTCTATATCTGAATTATTTATTAAGTTGAATATTTCTTTATGATATTTTTCAGATTCTTTTCCCAATTCTTGCATACTTCCAAATATGAAAAATTTATTTCTCGGTTTTTCAAGCAGGTTTTTAATACATGCTTTTACTGACTCTGGCGAAGCATTATATGATTCATCATATATTGTTGTTTTTACTGATTTAAGAATTTTATTCCTTCCACCTAAACTTACAAAATCAAATTTATTAAAACTTGCAAAATCAATGCCTAGCTCTTTAGCAACTGCATAAGCAAATAAGAAATTCGAAGCATTGTGAAATCCCTCAAATGAAATTTCAAAGGTATTTTCTTCAATTAAAATTGTTTTATTCGAAGGATTATAAAATCCTCGCAAATTATCATCTTTCTTAAAACTCTCCTTTTGATTTTCTATATTTAATAGTTTTACTTTTATCACTCTACCTTTCCAAAATTCTTTTAAAGTTTTTTCTAGGAATGGATCATTTGCTGGAATTATTACAACTCCTTCTGGATTTAAGAACTTACTAATTTCACACTTTGCATGAGTAATATTTTTTTTTGAGCCTAACAATCCAATATGAGCTGTGCCAATGTTAGTAATAACTGCAATATCGGGTTCACTATATTTAGATAAATTCTCGATCTGTCCAAGACCTCTCATCCCCATCTCAAGAACTAAAACTTTATCTTCTATATCTGTAGCAAGAATAGTAAGACCAACTCCAATCTCATTATTGAAATTTGCATGAGATAATTTAATTCTTCCAAGTTTATTTAAAACTCCACCAATCATTTCTTTTGTTGTGGTTTTACCCACTGAGCCAGTTATTGCAACAATAGGGATATTTAATTTTTTTCTTTTTAGCAATGCTAATTTTTGAAATGCCTCTAATGTGTCATTTACAACCCAATAAGGAAAATTACTAGGAAGTAATCTCTGCATCCCTTTTTTAATTACTACTGATTTAACTCCTTTATTTAAAACCTCTGGAAGAAAACTATGTCCGTCAAAATTTTTACCCTTGATAGCTATAAAAAGATCATTTTTTAATAAAGTTCTACTATCAATACTTATATTTTTAAAATTTAAAAAATCTCTTTTCCCCTCGCTCAGATTTTTAATATCCCCCAAAACATTGTTTAATTCTGATAAAGAGAATTCCATTAAAAAATTAAGTCATACTTTTTTTAAAGATGGATCAGCTGATTGTCCGTAAGAGAATTTTTCAACTTCAGCAAAATCTGGAGATGGTTCTTTTATTCCACAAACATCTTTATACATAATTTCGTATTCGAGTGCCGATCTTTGCCAACTAAATTCTTGACTCATTGCTCTTTTTTGTAGTAATTCCCAACTATCTTTATGCCTAAAGGCCTCCCAAGACCTTACTAAAGATGTATAGAAATCTATAGGTTCAAAGCGATCGAAGCAAAAACCAGTTCCAATATTATTTTCTGGATCATGAGGTAAAACTGTATCAACTAAACCTCCAACTCGCCTTACTATAGGGATAGAGCCATATCTCATAGCAAGGAGTTGACTAATTCCACAAGGTTCAAATCTACTTGGCATTAAAAATGCATCAGAGCCACCGTAGATAAGCCTTGATAAAGAATCATCATAGGTAAGAAATACTGAGAATCTTCCTGGGTAATCTAATGCCAGTTGCCATAATCCAGACTCTAAATATCTATCTCCAGTCCCTAAAACAGCAATTTGAGAATCTGTATAGGCTAATAGTCTTCTTGAAACTTGTAAAAGTAAGTCAACCCCTTTCTGATCAACTAACCTACTGACCATACCTAAAAGATATTTTTTAGGATTAACTTCGAGACCCATTTCTCTCTGCAGAATTTTTTTATTTTCTAGCCTATTTTCTAAATTCTTAATACTAAATTTTGCAGGTAAAACTGGATCTTTGGCTGGATTCCATTCATCAAGATCTATGCCATTAAGAATTCCCCTTAATTTACCTGAAATGTAATTAAGTAATCCTTCGAGGCTTTCCCCGTATTCATGGGTTTTAATCTCATCTGCATAAGTCGGAGAAACAGCATTGACCCTATCTGCATACAACATTGCCGCAGCCATTGTGTGGTCTCCATGCATATACCAAGGACACCAAGTCATTTTTTCAAGTTTCCATCTCCAAGGGCCTTGGTATTTTAAATTATGAATTGTGAAGACAGTACTAATTTCGGGGTCCTGATGCATCCACACAGGAATCATTCCAGTGTGCCAATCATGGCAATGGAGAACTTGAGGTTTCCAACAATTCCAGGCAAATTCTGCAGTGGCACTAGCAAAAAATGTAAAGCGCCAGTCCTCATTTTCGCCTCCGTATATTTGGTCAGAGTCAAATGTTGGATGACCCACTAGGTAAATCACATAATTATGAATGGGATGTTTTGCTTCATATACGGCGAAATCAGTGCCCATTGTATTTGCTCTAAAGACTGGTTCATTCGATACCTCTAAAAGACTCCACAATTTTCCATATCCTGGAATTATTACCCTTACATCGTGACCAAGTTTTATCAAAGATGGAGGTAACGAACCAACCACATCTCCCATACCTCCAACTTTGATCATTGGAGCACATTCAGCAGCGGCAAGAAGAATTCTCATTGATAATTATTTAAAAAGTTCTTTTGAAAAATAAACTAGGGTGTCCACTTATAGTCAGAAAAGTCTGGTGGACGCTTTTCAAGAAAGGCATCTCTACCTTCTTGAGCTTCTTCAGTCGAATAGAATAATTGAGTTGTGTATCCAGATAATTCTTGAATACCTGCAATCCCATCATTCTCCGCATTGAATGAAGCTTTAAGAATACGAATAGCAGTTGGACTATTTCGTAAAATCTCTCTTGCCCAGATTACACCCTCAGCTTCTAATTCTTCAATCTTTGTAATTGCATTTATCAAGCCCATCTTAAGAGCTTCCTTGGAATTATATTTTCTACATAAAAACCAAATTTCTTTTGCTTTTCTTTGACCAACAAGTCTTGCCAAATAACTAGATCCAAAACCCGCATCAAAACTACCAACTCTTGGACCTGTTTGACCAAATATTGCATTTTCAGAGGCGATACTGAGATCACAAATTAAATGAAGTACCTGGCCTCCTCCAATTGCAAAACCAGGAACTAAGGCAATAACCACTTTAGGCAAACTTCTTATTAATCTTTGAAGTTCAAGTACATTTAATCTCTGCTTCCCTTCATCATTTTTATATCCATTTTCACCTCTTACACTCTGATCACCTCCAGAGCAAAAAGAATAAATACCTTTCTTGTCAGGTCCCGCACCTGTAAAGAGAACTACGCCAATAGTTTCATCATTTCTTACGATATTAAATGCGTTAATGAGTTCATCTACAGTTTGTGGCCTAAATGCATTTCTTTTTTCAGGCCGATTAATTGCAATTCTCGCAATTCCCTCATCTGATTTGTGAAACAATATATCCTCATAAGATTTGCATTCTGACCAATTTAAAGTTGTTTTACCAGGTAATACTTTCATGAAACCTAATTATTCAAAGATAGAAAATGATAAATTTAACTGCCAATTATTTTTTCTAGCAGGGCATTTTTTTCACAAATTTCATTTTCTGGATCAATATCAACTTTAATTATTACAGATTTCTGGATAGAAATGCTCCAATCGAATGCCTCTCGTAATTTTTTAAAATTTGCCACACTTTTAAAGTTTACTTGATAGCCCTCTGCGAGTTTTGGCCAGTTTATTTCTTTTGGCATAAGAAAAAGTTTTTTTAATTCATCTTCTTTTAAATTTTTTTTATAAATACGATTAAATATATTTCCGCCATTATTATTTATTAGAAGAATTGTTAAATTCATGTCGATTGAATTTTCAATCAGCCAACCGTTTATATCATGAATAAAAGCCAAATCTCCAGTCACAAGAAGTAGAGGATTTTTAATTCTAGAAATACCTAATGCAAGAGATAAAGTACCGTCTATGCCAGAAGCGCCCCTAAAGCTGAAACAATTTCTTGTTAAAGTACCATTTTCTGAAAATGTAAGCCAATCTCTAATCGGGCTACTCGCGGAGAGCATTATAGGATTTTCAGCTGGCCAAAGTTTTGGAACAAGATTTGCAAGCATATACTCAGTAATTTGATTATCTTGAGTAATTTTCTCTTTTAAAATTTCTTTAATCTGCTCGCCTTCCTCTATTAGATTTAAAGCCATCGGAGTAAGAGACTTTTTGTTTTTTTCGTTAATTGATAATTCTTCTAGCAATAGAGTAGTAAAATTTGATAGCCCAAAATCATATTCAAATGATTTTTTTATAGGGTCCAATTTTCTATAGTTTTTTTCTTTTATAAGAATTTGTATCCCTTTGAAGTTTATTAAAAACTTCTCCAAATCAATTGAGGATGACATAGGGCCAAGCCTCAAAAGTTGATGACAATTTATTGAATTTTTATTTTTTCTTAAGACTAATTCCCAATTCACAACTAATCCTCTCAAATCAGAATTAACTCCTGAAACAGGATCAGCAAATACTGGCCAACCAGTAATTTCTTGCAATCTTTCTAAAGATTTATTGAAAGAAATTAAATCATTTATGGAACCTTGATAGGGACCTACCAAAATAATGCCGGATTCATCTAAATTTAAACTTTTTGAAATTTCTAAGAATTTGTTTTTATCAGACTTTATTTCAACTTCCTGAAATATATATTTTTTCTTTAAATAAATTCTCTCAAAAACCTCTAAAACATTTTTTTTATTTAAAAATGAAATACCTAAAGGCTTATCAATAGGAATATTTAAATGAATAGGACCAGGGAAGGTTGATATTTGTTTCTCAGTAATTCGAACTAAATTTAAGATTTCATTTTCTTGTGTTTCATGAAGTCCATTTAGATTTGTACTTAAAACTCTTCTGCAGACTGAACTCAAAAAATCTTCTTGATTTACTGTTTGATTAGCGCCACAATCTTTTAATCTTAAGGGTCTATCAGCAGTAAGAAATATAATACCTTTACAAGATCGGTCTGCCTCAACTGCTGCTGGCAATAAGTTACTTACGGCAGTCCCAGAAGTGGTAATAACTAAAGAAAGATTACCTGATGCAGCAGAAATCCCAAGAGAGTGGAATCCCGCAGATCTCTCATCTATTGAATTAAAAATATTTACCAGTCCTAATTTATTTAATTCTCCAGCAGCTATTGCTAAAGGTGCTGATCTACTACCAGGACATAGTATTAAATTTTGAACTCCTATTTTTATAAGAAGATTCAAAAGTTGTAAACTTCTAAGAAAATTTTTGCATTCAATAGATGATGTCATAATTTATATAAATGCTTTGGGATTTTCCTTATAACTGAATTAAATAAAACATGTCTACAACTCAAGAAAAAAGAAATTCAATACTAAAGGATTTAAAAAATCTTTTAATCTGGATATCTATAGCTTTAATTATACGATGGCAGGTTATAGAGCCAAGATGGATCCCATCCGGTTCAATGCTTCCAACTCTTCAAATACAAGATAAAATTCTTGTTGAGAAAGTAACCCCCAAAATCACATCCAAATCAAATCTTTCAAAATTAAAAAATAAAATAGTTGTTTTTAACGTTCCGGAACAATTAATTAATGCTGGTTATGAAGCAGATACTGCACTAATAAAAAGAGTAATTGGAATACCTGGAGACAAGGTAGAAGTAAGAGACGGTAACCTTTACTTAAATGATATCGCTCAAAAAAATTACGTTTTTGACAAAAATATTAATTATTCTATAGGGCCTTTTATTGTCCCAGAAGAGTCATTATGGGTGATGGGAGATAATAGAAATAACAGTATGGACTCACATATTTGGGGATTTTTACCCTATGAAAAGGTTATTGGTAAAGCTATTTTTAGATATTGGCCGTTTAATAAAATTGGACCTATTCGGTTCCCTGCCCTTAATAATTTAGATTAATGGGTACGTGATGTTGTAGGGTTTTTATATCTTGAAGTTGTAGAAATGTTTAATCCAGAATTTCTTGCTACTGAAAATAATGATCCAAACGATGAGAATGATTTAATCCAATATTTACAAAAACAATCTCCAGAAGTTTTGCAAAGAGTAGCAAAATCAGCTAGTGAAGATATTCAAGAAATTATTAGACATAATGTTCAAGGTCTTCTTGGAATGCTTCCTTCAGATCAATTTGATGTAAAAATAACATCTTCAAAAGACAACATTGCTAATTTATTATCTTCTGCAATGATGACAGGATATTTCTTAAGACAAATGGAGCAAAGAAAAGAGCTGGAACAAACTCTTAAAAATGATGAAAACATGTCTATTGAAGAATAATAGTTTTTAAAGATTTACTTCTTCAGGAATTATTCCTAGTTCAAACAACTTTTTATATAAACCCATCAAAAATTTATTATCCTCAGGAAGTTTGTCCCACTTTTGGGAATTAATTTCATTAATTAATTTTTGACAATCTTCTATTGTAAATTTTATAGGTGCCGTAAAATGAGCTGGAATTAAATATTCCATATCTTCAAAAGACTTGATATTTTCTAACCATTTAAGTAAAACTTCTTTTGAACGCGGAAAAATTAATTTTTGTAAAACTGGTGCAATTTGAATCTTAGGAGTATCTTTACCCATTATTTCAACAAGAGAGGATTCCCAATCTTCGTCCCATAAAAAGGGATAAATACCGAAATGAGATCTCCAATTTCTAAGATCTTTTTTGAATGAATACTTAAATATTTTTTTTAAAGGTGGAATATTTAATTTACCTGGTTTCAAAAAAGATGAAAATAAGACTAACCTTTTCCATCCTTTTTTTCTTTGTTCGATGGAGTCAATCAAAGGTTCATCTCCTCTCTCTCTAGAATGAAAAAGAAGTGGAGTTGGATCAAAATTAAATATCTCAGGTGGTGTGGAGTCTATTCCAACTATTGCGTCTGTTACATGAAGAGTTTTCGTAGGATAATGGAAACAGCTTATCTCCTGATATCTTCCAAGTCCTAAATTCAGTGGGCCTAATGAAGACCATTTAAAGGAGTTTGTATGTGGAGTACCTTCCTCAAACAGTATTCTTGATCTTTTTGATGGAATTCCTAAAAAATCTAGTGGTAGATTTATGGGGAAACTCCATTGTCCAGGACAAAGCCAAATTTCTGCATCTTTAAAAATTCTTGAAAGAGCTGGCAGTCCGATTTTATGTTCTAGTCCAGAGGCACTCGGTAGAATTATTGTTTTTACTTTGCCGTGAATCGCAATTAATTTTTCTAACTCATTTATTAATTCTTTTGTCGGAGGCAGTGGATTTATTAGCATCAATCCATTATCAACCTTTATTACCGTCATTCTTATTGGAACCGCAACATAATAAAGTCCCTGTATTTGTTCCAAGGACCATATTTGATCAGGAATTAATTCTCTTAAAATTGTTTTCTTTTTTCCATAAGGATATAAGGGGAATAATGGCCACCAATTCCACTTTTTATTTAAAGTTTCTTCCACCACTATCATTTATACCCAGCAAATAATTTCTTTAACTTAAATATTCCATATCTTGGAGCGAATAAAAAAGCAAATAAAAATATAAAAGTTTGTGCCAAGACAATTGATCCACCTGTTTCAAGATCAAACCAAAAACTAACATAGATTCCTATTAGGCTTGAGATAATTGCACTTAATACTGAAATTACTGTCATATTATCAAACTTATCCGTAAGTAAATATGCTGTAGCCCCTGGTGTAATCAACATTGCAACTACCAAAATAATTCCAACAGACTGCAAGCCCACAACAGCTGCCAAAGATAAGCATGTGAGGAGTAAATAATGAAGAAAAAATACGTTAATCCCAACTGTTTTTGCATGCCTAGGATCAAAACAATAAAGCATTAAATCTTTTCTAAAAATTGATAAAAGGATTACTACCAATAAAGAAATGAATATAGTTTGTTTTACATCTGAAAGTGATATTCCTAATGGACTACCAAAAAGAATAGAGTGCAGATCAATATTACTTTTAATCTTAGAAACCAATACGATTCCAAGAGCGAAAAATCCAGTAAATACCAACCCAATAACAGTATCTTCCTTAACTCTAGATTTCTGCTTAATAAACCCTATCAATGCTACAGAACCAACTCCGAAAATAAATGCCCCTAATGAGAAAGGAAGACCTAATGCATAAGCAACCACAACACCAGGCATTACTGAATGTGACACTGCATCTCCCATTAAAGCCCATCCTTTAAGAGTCAAATAACTTGATAGGAAACCACAAACAGCTGCAACTAATGAACTCATAAGAAGTGCTTTTCTCATAAAGTCATGAGTTAAAGGATCTGTTATGAATGAATCTAAAGTTAAAAAAGAACAGAGCTCCATATAATTTAAAATTTAGGATTCAGGTCCAAACAAGAAATCAGGTGAGATCCCTCCAAAAGTGGTTGTAATATTTTCAGGGGTAAACACTTCAGAGGTCTCGCCATAAGCTACAACAGTTTTATTTATTAAAAGAACCAAATCACAAAATTCACGGACATGAATCATATCGTGCGTTGATAATAATATAGTTTTCCCCTCATTTTTAAATTGAATAAATAATTCCGAGATAAGTTTCTCAGTTCTTATATCAACACCTGAAAAAGGCTCATCAAGAAGTAATATTGACGCTCTTTGCGCAATTGCTCTAGCTAAAAAAGTTCGTTTTCTCTGACCTCCAGATAAGTTTCCAATAGGTGTAGATAAATGATCAGTAAGATCAACTCTCTCAATAGCATCTTTAACCGCCTGAACATCAGACTCTCTAGGACACCTAAAAATATTCATCGAACCATATCTTCCCATCATCACTACATCCCAAACACTTATTGGAAATTGACTATCAATTCCCTCATTTTGAGGAACATAAGCAATTGTCTGATCTTTTTGAGCAGATCTTACAGACTCTCCATTTATTCTAATTTTTCCCTTTGAAATATTTACAAAGCCAGTTAAAGCATTAAAAAAAGTTGTTTTACCAGCCCCGTTCATCCCTACTAACCCACAAATCTGGCCAGGTTTCAATCTTAAATTGGCATCATACAAAGCCACCTTACCGTTGTAATCTACGCAAATATTCTCTGCATCAATCCTAAAGTTTTGATAATTGATTGATTCCATAATTCAAAAAAGCCCTTTTTTAATTAAATCCAAATTATGCTCAAGCATTTTTATATAGGAACTAGCAGGCCCACTATCATCAGATAATGAATCAACAAAAAGATTTCCTCCAAAATTAGCCCCAGTTTCGTTTGCAACAACCATTTGAGATTCGTTACTTACAGTACTTTCGCAAAATACAGATGGAACATTTTTTTCTTTAACTAGTGAGATTGTTCTTGCCATTCTTTTGGGAGTAATTTGACTCTCAGCATTAACTGGCCACAAATAAACTTCCTCTAATCCATAATCATTTGTTAAATATGAAAAAGCACCTTCACAACTTACTAGATACCTCCTGTCTTTATTTAAGTTATTAATAAAAAGTGAGAATTCTTTATCTATTTTAGATAGTTTATCTTTATAAATTTTTCCATTTTCTTCAAATAATGTCCTTTTGGATGGCCTCAATTCTGATAAAGAATCCACCAGAATATCTACGTATAGGATCCCTCTTTTTGGAGAAATCCAGGCATGAGGATTGGGTTTCCCTTTATAAAAATCTTCACTGATAAAAATAGGATCTAAATCTTCCGCGACAGTAATTCTTTTAACTTTTAAATTAGAAACAAATTTTTCAGCCCATAATTCAAATCCAAATCCATTATCAATAAAAACAAAAGCATTAGAGGCATTTACCAAATCGCTTGGAGTTGGTTGGTAGCCATGAACTTCAACTCCAGGTTTCGTTATTGATCTAACAATAAAATCATCTTTAGCGACATTGCTAATTATATCCGCCAAAACAGTGAAACTTGCCAGTATTACTTCTTTAGTTTCATTTTTATTTGATATTCTCTTACATGATCCTGAAGCAAGAGAAAGCAGAAGTAACAAACTTAAAAAAAGAATATTTTTTTTCATATTTAACATTCATCCTTAGATTATGAACTAAAAGATAGTTTCATAAGTGGTTTTCTAAGATCAGAAATAAATCCTTTCCAATTTATTTTTTCTTTTTCAAAAGCTTTTTCAACAATTTTCTCAGAATTTTTCTTTATAAAATCCAAATCAGGTTCTTCTACTCCTTTTGTTATTGCCATAAAATCAGCCAAAGAACTTGATACTACTCTTGTTAAATAAGCAGCACTGACAGCCTGAAATGTTCCAGAGACAAGCCAATTTGGGCCATGTAATTTTGTTATGCCAATTAGAGTCTGTCCACTCCATTCAATAACTCCCTGAGCAATTGCAGTCTTTAAAATCTCTTTAGATACTTTATCTAAAATTTCAGGAGACCAATTACATCCCCATATAGACTTAATTTCTTTAATCATTAAAGAATTTAATACTGTCATTGCCATAACATCAATTGATGGGATAGGAGATAAGAAAACAGTTGTTGCGACAAGAATTTGATTTTTTCTTTGTATACCTTTTAACTGCATTCTTCTTATCCCTTCAATTTCAGATTGCCAGGCAACATGAAGTTCTTTCAAGAGCCTTTTTTTTGTATTTTCAATATTTTTAGATGAACTTATGAAAAACTTCCTTAAAGAAAAAGGTATATTTGTTATTTCATTCTTATTCACATCAAAAGTAATAATTTTATTTATAAAGTCACTTGAAATTTGAGACTTTAGGTCTTCTATCTGATTTTTGGCTTCTATTTGGTTGGAAGTTAAAGCCACCAACCAGATTGGCATATTTTTAGGAAACTTTTCCAGCCACAAAAAATCATTTGCCGACAAAGGCAAGTTTATAAAATACAAGATTGCATCACTCTTCAAAGCTTCTTCTGGAATAACTTGAGAAGAATTGTATTTAGGCAGTTTTTCGTATAAATCAAAGTCAAACTTATCTGCTTTGAAATTACTTTTCAAAACAGATTGAAAACTTTGATAATCTTTTTGTCCAATGCAACTTATTTTTTCTTTTTCACATCTATTAAGAATAGATTCAAGTGTTTTTTGTCTTTTTGAATTCTGTTTTTCTAATTCATTTGTTGCTTCAAGTTCTTCAAAAAAATTTAAATCTTCATTACATAGATTTATCCAACCATCTAAATTATTTGGCTCATTAAATTTAGGCTTATCATTCTTCAAGTAAAAATATCCCCCCAAACACAACGCAAAAAATCCTATTGAGCCTCCTGCAAAATGAATTAAGTCACTGACAAACCATTCCCCAAAACCTAACAATAATAAAATAATAAGAAGATTTTTTTTTGGAAACTTTATGAAATCCTTTAAAAGGTTGTCTTTACTAATATCAAACACAATACTTTATTTTTCTAATTTTATTTTAATGCAAGTTGTGAATGAGAAAAGCAAAATTTCATAAGTCGTTAATCAAAAGATAAAAATTTAAGCCTTTTAAAAAGACTTATTGCATAACAAGATGCTAAGTTAATAGACTATTTAAATAACTTAAGAAACATCAAGATGTCTAATTCAAATTTCAGCAATAATCCTGGACAAGAAAATTACAGAGGTCGTTCTAACAATGAAAGATCTAATTTCAGAGATAGATCGGGCGGCAGAAGAGATGGAGGAGGATTCCGCATAAGATTGAGTGATAACGAAATGAAAGCTGTTAAATCAATACAAGAGACCTTTCAATTAAGATCTACCGTTGCAGTTCTGGGTTTCTCTGTTAGAACACTTAGCGAAATGATCAAAGACGAAAAATTGATTGAATCAATCAAAGAATATGCAAAAAATAATAAAAACTCTTCTCCGAGTAGACAATCACAAAATTCTTATGAAGAAAAGACAAAAACAGCACCTGACCCTTTTGCAAGACCTGTAAAAAGTACATCAACTGAAGAGATCCAATCTAGCGAAGTAGAAGAGGATGGCAAATAAAAAAAGAATTCTTTCGGGAGTTCAACCAACTGGTGATTTACATATTGGGAATTGGCTTGGGGCCATAAATAATTGGGTTACGCTTCAAGAGCAATATGAAACATTTCTATGTGTAGTTGATTTGCACGCAATAACAGCCTCATATAATCCCAAAGAATTATCTAAAAACACTATCTCTACAGCGGCTTTGTACGTCGCTTGTGGGATAGATCCAAATATATGTTCAATTTTTGTCCAAAGTCAGATTTCAGCGCATTCAGAACTTTGTTGGATATTAAATTGCATGACCCCAATAAATTGGATGGAAAGAATGATTCAATTCAAAGAAAAATCCATACAACAAGGTAATAATGTATCTATTGGATTATTTGACTATCCAATACTTATGGCTGCAGACATCCTTCTTTATGATGCTGACTTCGTACCAGTAGGTGAGGATCAAAAACAACATCTTGAACTTGCGAGAGATATTGCACAACAGAGAATTAATGCCAGATTTAGTAAGGATAAAAATATTTTAAAGATCCCTCAACCAATCATCATGAAGAATGGTTCAAAAATAATGAGTTTAATTGATGGTTCAAAAAAGATGAGCAAAAGTGATCCTAATGAGGGCAGTCGCATTAACTTATTAGATCCTCCTGAAATAATCACAAAAAAAATTAAAAGAGCAAAAAGTGACAGTTCTATTGGAATTGAATTTAACAACCCTGAGAGACCAGAATCTAAAAATCTTTTGATGATTTATTCAATATTATCTGGCAAAGAAATTTCTCAATGTGAAAATGAATTCTCAGAGACTGGATGGGGGACATTTAAAAAATTAATTACCGAACAACTTATTGAATCACTAGAACCTATTCAGAAAAAATATAAATTATTAATTAATGATCCCTATCAACTAAATAAAATCCTTAATGAAGGGAAGGAAAAAGCTGAAGATTTAGCAAATCAGACTTTAAAAAGAGTTAAATCAAAATTGGGATTCTTTGAAATGGAGAAATAAATTATGCCAATAATTACCTTACCTGATGGTTCAAAAAAGGTTTTCGAAAAATCTGTAACTATTCTAGAAATTGCCCAGAGTATAGGCGCTGGATTAGCTAAAGCAACAATTGCTGGGAAAGTAAATGATGTTCTTCTTGATGCAACAATTCCTATAAATAAAGATTCCAAAGTTGTAATCATCACATCAAAAGATAAAGAAGGAATTGAAATAATAAGACATTCCTTCGCTCACCTTATTGGTCATGCAGTTAAACAAATTTACTCTGATATTAAAATGGCGATTGGGCCTGTAATTGAAGATGGTTTTTATTACGATATTTTTTCTGAATACAGATTTACTCCTGAAGATTTAATAAAAATCGAAAATAGAATTAATAAATTAATAAAAACAAACTATGACGTTGAAATTTTACAAGTTTCTAAAGAAGAGGCAATTAAAACTTTTAAAGAAAGAGATGAGACTTTTAAATTAAGAATAATTGAAGAAATTCCTGAAGAAGGTCTCATCAATTTATACAAGCACGAAGAATACATCGACATGTGTAGAGGGCCTCACGTTCCTAACACTAGACATTTGAGACACTTTAAATTACTTAAATTATCAGGTTCATATTGGAGAGGTAATAGTGAGAATGAATCATTACAGAGAATATATGGAACTGCATGGGCAAAAGAAAAAGAACTCAAAGATTATTTAACAAGAATTGAAGAAGCGGAAAAAAGAGATCATAGAAAACTTGGTAAAAAACATTCACTATTTCATATACAAGAAGAATCTCCAGGAATGATTTTTTGGCATCCAAATGGATGGACAATCTACCAAGTACTGGAAAAGTACATAAGAGAAATACTCAAAAAAAATGATTATTTAGAAATTAAAACCCCACAAGCTGTTGATAAATCTCTTTGGGAAAAATCCGGTCATTGGGAAAAATTTAGAGACGATATGTTCACTACTGCATCAGAAAATCGAACTTATGCAATTAAACCAATGAATTGTCCATGCCATATTCAAGTATTTAATCAAGGTTTAAAAAGTTATAAGGATTTACCTATTCGTCTTGCTGAATTTGGTTCTTGTCACAGAAATGAGCCCTCTGGTGCACTACACGGCTTAATGAGAGTAAGAAACTTTACTCAAGATGATGCACACATATTCTGCACAGAAGAGCAAATTCAAGAAGAGGTATCTACTTTTATAGATCTTGTTTTCGAGGTTTATAAAACTTTTGGTTTTGATGAAATCATTATCAAATTATCAACTCGTCCTGAAAAAAGGGTAGGTAGTGAAGATATTTGGGATAAATCAGAAGAGGCTCTTACCAAAGCTCTCGATAATAAGAATCTAAAATGGGAACTACAACCTGGAGAAGGTGCTTTTTATGGTCCAAAAATAGAATTCTCGTTAAAGGATTGTCTTAATAGAGTTTGGCAATGCGGAACTATTCAGGTTGATTTCTCAATGCCTATTAGATTGGATGCAACTTATGTAGATATTGATAATGAGAAAAGAAATCCAGTTATGCTTCATAGAGCAATTTTAGGATCCTTTGAGAGATTTATCGGAATCTTAATTGAACAATATGAGGCAAAATTCCCAATTTGGCTTGCACCTTATCAAATAATTTTATTGAGCATTACTGATAGAAATATTGAAAAGTGTTTAAAGTTTAATGAATTAATAAATAATAATGGTTACCGATCAAAAGTTGATATTAGGAATGAAAAAATAGGATATAAAATACGAGAGGCAACTCTCGGGAGAGTTCCTTTAATTGCAGTTATTGGAGATAAAGAAGAGGAAATTGATTCAGTCGCTTTAAGAGCTTTGGATGGAACAAATTTAGGAATTTTCGACCTACCTAATCTATACAAATTAATGGATGAATTAATAGAAAAAAAAGGGAGAACAGAATAATTTCTAATATATGAATTTTCTCGCTTGTGATTTAGGAGGTACAAAGGTTCTATTAGGAATTTTCGAAAAAGAAATAAATAATAATTCGCCTAAGTTAATATTCAAAAAGAAATATATATCTTCTGATTGGGATTCTTTTGAACTAATCCTAGAAGATTTTCTCAAAAATGAATGCAAAAATATTACTCATCCTTCTTCTGCATGTTTCGCTGTAGCTGGTCCTTTATCTAACAACAACGCAAAAATCATTAACTTGTCATGGAATATTTCTGGAAATGCTTTACAGAACAAATTTAATTTTAAAAGCTGCGAGCTAATAAATGATTTCGCTGTACAAATTTATGGAATACCTTTTTTAAAAAAAAATCAATATTCTACTATCCAAAATGGATCCAATTGTGAAGGTACTAATAATGATTTGCATGCCATTGTTGGAGCGGGGACTGGTTTGGGCATTGCAAGAGGAATAATATCAGGGGAAAAGGTAAAAGTTTTAGCTAGTGAAGGTGGTCATGTTGAGTACTCCCCAAAGTCAAAATTAGAATGGGAATTAAAAATTTGGCTTAAGAATTACCTAAAAGTTGAAAGGATATCTTGTGAAAGAATTATTAGCGGCACTGGTTTATCAAGAATTGCCGAATGGAGACTAAGCAAACCTGATGCCCAAAACCATCCTCTACAACAATATTTAAAAAAAATTAAAATTTTTGATGCTGCGAGAAAAGAACTACCTGAAAAAATTTGTAATCTTTCTAAAGAAGGGGATCAGCTAATGATTGAAGTTGAGAGGATTTGGTTAGGCGCTTATGCCTCTTTATTGGGAGATGTTGCTCTTCAAGAATTGTGCTTTGGCGGGTTATGGATTTCTGGAGGAACCGCATCAAAACATTTCAAAAACTTTAAATCAGATTTATTTTTAAAACAATTTTTCGACAAGGGAAGATTAAAAGATATTCTTAAAACAATACCTATGAAAGTAATTTTAGATGAAGAGTTTGGACTTTTTAGTGCAGCCTGCAGAGCAAAAATGCTTTTAAAAACTTAAAAACAAAAAATGTCTATTCCTGAAGTAGGTAAAAAAATAAGGGTAACAGTGCCTTCCACAACTGCCAATTTAGGGCCTGGATTCGATTGTCTTGGAGCAGCATTAGATTTGTATAATGAGTTTATTTTTACAAGAATTGAAGGTGGTGGAGATAGATTTGATTTAATAATGGAAAGTACAGATGGTAATCATTTAAGAGGAGGACCTGAAAACTTAGTTTTTAGAGCAGCTCAGAAAGTATGGGAGAGCGCAAATATGGATCCTTTTGCACTTGAAGCAAGAGTTAAGTTGGCAGTGCCGCCTGCACGCGGACTTGGAAGTAGTGCTACAGCAATAGTTGCTGGACTAATCGGAGCAAATGCAATAATGAACTCTCCATTGTCCAAAGAAAAACTCCTTGAACTTGCCATTGATATAGAAGGTCATCCTGATAATGTAGTTCCCTCTCTTCTGGGTGGGCTTTGTTTGACAGCCAGGTCTTCTTCTCAAAGATGGAGAATCATTAGATGTGATTGGCACGATTCAATTAAAGCTGTTGTAGCAATACCTGCAATTCGTCTAAGCACAAGTGAAGCAAGAAAGGTTATGCCCAAGAATGTACCTATATCTGATGCAGTGACAAATATGGGGGCACTTACTTTGTTACTAAATGGCTTAAAAGCAGGAAATGAGGAACTTATAAAAGAGGGAATGTTTGATAAGCTACATGAACCCTACAGATGGAAACTTATTAAGGGTGGATTAGAAGTTAAAGATGCCGCACTAAATGCAGGTGCTCTAGGATGCGCAATTAGTGGGGCTGGGCCAAGTATCTTAGCTTTGTGTAAAAAAGAAAATGGTAAAAACGTCAGTCAAGCCATGGTAAAAGCATGGGAGAAGTCAGGTGTAGCTAGCAGAGCACCATTCTTAAACGTTCAAACAACGGGCAGCCAATTTAGCACTATCTCTGGTAAGTAGTTTTACTTAGGCATTTTTAATGTTATAGTCTCAAGCTAGTACAACTTCAACTAGAATAAAAAAATTATTCATTCCATAAATGAATTTAGAATCTTTTCCTTGGCTATCATCTATTGTTTTACTGCCTTTAATTGGGGCATTAATAATGCCTTTCTTGAGTTCAAAAGAAGGAGAAGATAATACACTCCCTAGAAATATCTCATTAAGTTTTTTATTTATAGATTTTTTACTAATAATCGGCGTCCTTTTTCAAAAATTCAATACTTCAGATAGCTCTTTACAACTGGTAGAAAGAGCTTCCTGGTTACCATCAATAGGCTTAGAGTGGTCTCTTGGCGTAGATGGGTTATCTGCTCCTTTAGTAGCTTTAAGTGGGTTAATTACATTTTTATCAGCTGCGGCTAGTTGGAAAATTAAGAAAAAATCTAATCTATATTTTGCTCTTTTATTAGTCCAAGCATCAGCACAGGCACTAGTTTTCCTTTCTCAAGATTTCCTATTATTTTTCTTGGCATGGGAACTTGAATTAGTTCCGGTATATCTTCTTATTGCGATTTGGGGAGGGAAAAAGAAATTATATGCGGCCACTAAATTCATTCTTTATACAGCTTTAGCTTCTTTATTAATACTCATAAGTGGGTTAGCACTTGCCTTGAGTGGTGATACCTTTACTTTAAATATTACCGATTTAACCAATAAACATGTAACGGGCAGCCTAGCTTTATTATCTTATTTAGGATTTTTAATTGGTTTTGGAGTAAAACTTCCTATCTTTCCATTACATACTTGGTTACCCGATGCACATGGAGAGGCTAATGCTCCAGTTTCAATGTTACTAGCTGGAATACTCTTAAAAATGGGAGGTTATGCTCTCTTAAGATTCAATGTTCAAATACTACCTGAAGTACATCTTCAAATTGCACCTGCGTTAATTATTCTTGGAATCATTAATATAATTTACGGAGCTCTAAATGCATTTGCACAAGATAATGTTAAAAGGAGAATTGCATGTAGCTCTGTGAGTCATATGGGTTTTGTTCTATTAGGGATTGGAGCAGTAGATGCTTTAGGTATAAGCGGAGCAATGCTCCAAATGATCAGTCACGGACTTATAGCTGCAGCTATGTTTTTTGTTACGGGCTCATTCTATGAAAGAACAAATACTCTTTCGATACCAAATATGGGCGGTTTGGCAAAAGTCTTGCCAATAACTTTTGCTTTTTTCTTAGCAAGCTCTTTGGCCTCTCTAGCACTACCTGGGATGAGCGGTTTTATAAGTGAAATAACTGTATTTTTAGGTATCACTAGTCAAGAAGGATTTAGCTCTATCTTTAGATCAATCACGATTCTAATTGCAGCCATAGGATTAGTTCTAACACCAATATATCTATTATCAATGTGTAGAAGAGTATTCTTTGGCCCTAGAATTCCTGCACTAGCTACAGTTAAAGAGATGAATGGTAGAGAATTGACTATTGGTTTCAGTTTATTGTTGCCTACATTGGTAATAGGTTTTTGGCCCAAAATCGCCATAAATTTATACGAATCTTCAACCAATGCTCTCAGTCAGCAGCTTACTTTAGCTAAATTGGTTGGATTAATACCAACTTTAGTTAATTAAATTATTTTAATAAATGGATACCTCAATTTTTAAATATGGAGAATTACCAGAATTTAAAAAATTTACTCCCGAAAACATAAGTAAACAATTTCCCCTAGTACTAGAAAAGATTGCCAAAGACTTTGAAAACATAGAGAAAAATTTATCAAA